>NZ_NOZF01000045.1:0-145056 GCF_002258565.1 Rhodococcus sp. 05-2254-6 | reverse complement strand
CGACGGTCGTCCGGTGCCATCCAGCGTCCTGTTCGCCGACCGAGTCGATCTCGTCCGTGGCGGGCGATACCTGCTCAGCGATGCCTCGCTGCGGGTCGAGGAGGGTCAGCACTGGGTGTTGCTCGGTGCCAACGGCGCGGGCAAATCCACCCTGCTCAGCTTGCTCGGCGCGCTCGTCCATCCCACGCACGGTGCAGTGCACGTTCTGGGCCATCGCCTCGGGCGAGTGGACATGCGCGAATTGCGGACGCACATCGGCCACGTCGACCCGCAGCGAGGCATCGCTGAGCAGGTATCGCCCGCCACGGACGAGATCGACTCGGTCGGCGAACAGGACGCTGGATGGCACCGGACGACCGTAGCTGCTGGGACGGATCGTGGAGAAGTAGGCTCTGAGGTCGGTAGAACCGACAAGACGACGAAACGAGTGTGGGTACGACGTGAGTGCAACGGCACCTGTTCGAGTAGGGGTACTGGGGTCACGCGGCAAGGTAGGGCAGGCCATCTGTGCCGCCGTCGAGGCAGCCGAGGATCTCGAGCTCGTGGCGACCGTCGACCAGGGCGATCCGCTGGCGAACTTCGTCGATGCGAACGCCCAGGTGGTCGTCGATTTCACGCACCCCGACGTGGTGATGGACAACCTGCAGTTCCTGATCGAGCAGGGTATCCATGCAGTGGTCGGCACCACCGGATTCGACGAACGGCGGCTCGAGCAGGTTCGCGAATGGCTGGCGGGATCGCCGCAGACGGGTGTACTGATCGCACCGAACTTCGCCATCGGCGCGGTGTTGTCGATGCGATTCGCGCAGCAGGCCGCCCGGTTCTTCGACTCGGTCGAGGTGATCGAACTGCACCACCCCAACAAGGCCGATGCGCCGTCGGGCACGGCGTACCGAACCGCCGCGCTGATTGCCGAGGCACGAGCGGCCGCAGGCACTCCGGCGAGCCCCGATGCGACGACGACCGAACTCGATGGCGCACGTGGTGCCGATGTGGACGGAGTGCGTGTGCACTCGATCCGGCTCGCGGGACTGGTTGCGCATCAAGAGGTTCTGCTCGGCACGCAGGGTGAGACACTGAGCATTCGGCACGATTCGCTCGATCGAACGTCGTTCGCGCCCGGTGTGCTGCTCGGAGTCCGCGAGATCGCGGGACGACCGGGGTTGACCGTCGGCCTCGATCCGCTGTTGGATCTGTGAGCTGATCGACGGTGAACAAAACGACGAAGGTGCTCGCCATCCTCGCGGTGATGGTGCTGATTCTCGGCTTCTACTTCTTTCTGCTCGGCCAGCGCGGTGTGACTCTGATCCAGAACGGTGGCGTGGCGAGCATCTCCTTGGGGATCGGGGTCCTGCTGCTGCCGATACTCGGGTTGTGGATCGTCTGGGCCACCCTCAAAGCCGGCTTCGACCACCAGCGGCTGGCCTCGCGCATTCACGAGGAGGGCCTCGAACTCGACGTCGCGGATCTTCCGCGCAGGCCGTCGGGTCGAATCGAACGTGATGCGGCGGATGAGTTGTTCCAACAGGTCAAGGCCGAGTGGGAGAAGGATCCGGACAACTGGCGCAACTCCTACCGGCTGGCTCGCGCCTACGATTATGCCGGTGACCGTGGACGGGCCCGCGAGACGATGAAGCGGGCTGTGGCACTCGAACGGGACGAGAACTGACCTTCGATGCCGCGCACCCTGCTGGTCGTTCATCACACCCCGAGCCCGCTCACGCACGAGCTGCTCGAGGCAGTTCTCGACGGCGCTCACGACCCCGAGATCACCGGCGTGGACGTGCGCAGTGTGCCTGCTCTCGGCGCGACCGTTCCCGACGTACTCGGTGCCGACGGCTTTCTCTTCGGAACACCGGCGAATTTCGGATACATGAGCGGGGCTCTGAAACACTTCTTCGACACCGTGTACTACCCGTGTCTCGGTGCCGTTGCCGGAAAGCCCTACGCTGCTTGGGTTCACGGCAACGACGACACCTTGGGTGCCGGCCGGGCGATCGAGAAGATCGCGTCGGGCTGGGGTCTGGAGAAAGTGTTCGGCACCCTGCACGTCGCCGAGAGCGGCAAACCTGCACGTGAACGCTGCTACGAACTCGGCGGAACCGTTGCGGCGGGGTTGTCGGACTGAGGGCTTCCTCGCGAGCTTCTTCGGTTGCTCGCACACCCGACCCGAGAGCTACGAAGTGGCCGACGCCCTGAGGTCCGTAGTAGGGCGCTACTGATTCAGTCGGAGTCGGCGGGGGAGTCCGGGCGCAGAATGTCGTCGGCCGGGATCGGTAGCGGAATCTCGAGCAGGCGCTCCGGCCAACTCGGATACGCGGGCCTGATCCACACTCGGTTGTCGTCGAGTTGCGTCATCAGCACCCGCCGCCACGGCCAGTCCTCCTGCGGTGCACTCAGATCGGTCTCGGATTCGAGTGGCAGGGGTGCCTTGGTCCAGTGCGGAGCCGACAGCGATGCCAGACCGCGATCCTCGAGCTGGGCGATCGCAGTCTCGATCGGCACGCCGTGCGCAACGGTGATGCCGGCGGGATTGACGGCATCGACGGTGTAATCGTCGTCGTATTCGTCCTGTGCACTCGTGTCGTGGGCGACGGTCCACCCGATCACCTCACCGTCGGAGGCTCGTCTCACCGGCAATCTGCTGCGCCACCGCTCGATATCCACTGCCGCGAGGATACGCGGTAAGAAAAGTGAGTTCGGTGAAGAAACTATTGACAGTTGTGAGCGAGCAGGGCGGTACACGTGTTTGACTGCAGGAGATACTGCACGCTTGTACCGCTTTCTATCTCAAGGGATTTCGATGACCCTCCGCATTCTCGATCGCTCCGCCATCGTCGCGACACCCGAGTGGAGCCGCTGGTTGATACCTCCGGCCGCGCTGTCCATTCACCTCGCGATCGGATCCGCCTACGCCTGGAGCGTGTTCAAGAACGCCATCTCGCAGCCCGACGCACTCGGGCTCAGCGGCACCGTCACTGCCATTCCGTTCCAGCTCGCCATCGTGATGCTCGGCCTGTCCGCGGCGATCTTCGGAACCCGCGTCGAGAAGAACGGTCCGCGGTGGGCTATGGCCGTCTCCCTGGTCTTCTTCGTCTCGGGACTGTTGCTGTCCGCGCTGGGCATGGCCCTCGGACAGTTCTGGCTGGTGATCTTCGGCTACGGGTTCGTCGGCGGTATCGGCCTCGGAATCGGCTACATCTCACCGGTCTCGACCTTGATGAAATGGTTCCCGGACCGGCCGGGCATGGCCACCGGTATCGCGATCATGGGCTTCGGCGGCGGCGCACTCATCGCGTCGCCCCTCACCAGCCAGCTGATGGTGAACTTCGGCGGGTTCACCGACGGGTCCATCGCCAAGACGTTCCTCACGCTCGGCGTCGGATACGCGGTGTTCATGGCACTGGGAGTCGTGTTGATCAGAGTGCCGGCCGAGGGATGGACCCCGGCCGGATGGACCCCGCCCGCGTCATCGGCGATGATCTCGACGCACAACGTCTCGGCCGCGAACGCAGTGAAGACTCCCCAGTTCTGGTTGCTGTGGGTCGTCCTGTGCTTCAACGTCACTGCCGGAATCGGCATTCTCGAGCGCGGATCGGGCATCTATCAGGACTTCTTTCCCGACGCGACCTCGCCCGAATCTCTCGCCGCTGCGGCTGCCGGTTTCGTCGCGTTCCTCTCCCTGACCAACATGATCGGACGGTTCGTCTGGTCTTCGGTGTCCGACGTGGTGGGGCGTAAGAACATCTACCGGATGTACCTCGGTGTCGGCGCACTGCTGTACCTGTACATCGCGTTGTTCACCAACACCAACAAGATCCTGTTCATGGTCTCGGCCTTGCTCATTCTCTCGTTCTACGGCGCGGGATTCGCCACGGTTCCGGCCTATCTCAAGGACCTCTTCGGTACGTATCAGGTGGGCGCGATCCACGGACGACTCCTCACCGCGTGGTCGGTGGCCGGTGTCCTGGGGCCGCTGATCGTCAACGCCATCGCCGACGCCGGAGAACCCGGAACCACCGGCCGATACCTACCGGCGTTCTACGTGATGATCGGTCTGCTCGTGGTCGGCTTCCTTGCCAACGAGGCGATCAAGCCGGTCGCATCGAAGTATCACGAAGCCGATCCGGCGAAGGCCGCGACGACCACAGGAGCGAAGGCATGAGCGGCGGACGCAAGCAGGTCACGATGGCGGTCGCATGGGCGTGGGTTGCCGTGCCGTTCGCCTACGGACTGTACGAACTGATCCTCAAGGCGGCGAACCTGTTCAGCACGTGAGTCGACGTGTCGGTGGGCCGTGACAGGCTGGTCCGATGCAGGAGATGAGTGCCGCCGCCGCGCGTCGTACCGCCCTGGCCGCCCAGGGGCTGGCGTCGAGGCGGTCGCGTACTCGGCCGGCGAGCAAGGCCGCGGTTCACGCAGCCATCGACACCACCGGACTGTTGCAGATCGACTCCGTGTCGGTGGTGGTGCGGGCGCACTACGCACCGGTGTTCAGCCGCGTCGGTGCCTACGATCGCACTGTCGTCGACGACGCCGCATGGACCGACACTGCGCGTCGACCTCGTCGACTGGTGGAGTACTGGGCCCACGAGGCCGCATTGCTGCCCGTGGAGGACTGGCCGCTGATGCGATGGCGAATGGAGCTGTATCGACACGGGCGGTGGGGCGGAGCTGCGCACATCCTCGATCGCGAACCGACTCTCGTCGACGACGTCCTCGCGGTGATCGGCGACATCGGTGCGGCCAGCGCGGGTGAGATCGAGAAGCACCTCGAGCTGGACACCCCCGGTCGCAAAGGTCCCTGGTGGGATCGCAGTGATGTCAAGGTCGTCTGCGAACAGCTGTTCGCGGCCGGCGTGGTGACCGTGCCGACACGGACGGGATTCGTGCGCCGGTACGAGCTCAGCGAACGGGTGATCCCGGAGAACGTTCTGCACAGGCACGTCGACGAACCGGACGCGGTACGGCAACTGATCGAAAAGTCCTCTCGGGCACTGGGAATCGGTACCGAGCCGGATCTGAGGGACTACTACCGGCTCTCGCAGAAGCAGGCCAAGGCGGCGATCGGCGATCTCGTCGAGGACGGCGTACTCGAACCGGTGACCGTCCGAGGCTGGAACGCACCGGCATACCTGCACCGCGACGCCAGGACACCGCGAACGGCCACCGCCGCCGCACTGCTGTGCCCGTTCGATCCGATGATCTTCTTTCGGCCCCGGGTGCAGCGAATGTTCGACTTCCACTACCGAATCGAGATATACACCCCACAGCACAAGCGAGTCCACGGCTACTACGTGTTTCCCTTTCTGCTCGACGGGCATCTGGTGGCTCGCGTCGATCTCAAGGCAGTGCGAGCGCAGTCCGAACTGCACGTGATCGCGGCCTACGTCGAAGGCGACCGCAACGCCGGTGACATTGCGCCTCGACTACGAGACGTACTGCGGGAGATGGCGGATTGGCTCGAACTCGAACGCGTGGTGGTGGGGGACCGGGGAGACCTCGTCGCCGCACTGCGATGACGTCGGTCGGGGGTTCGATTCTGCCGAAGTGCAGGTCGGAAGAATCGGTGTCACTATTTCCAGTGTGACTTCGCGCCGGACAGACACCGCCCCCGAACTCCCACCCCAGGTCGTCGTCCTGTTCGGGGCGACAGGAGACCTGGCCAAGCGAAAACTACTGTCCGGGATGATGCATCTGGCGCTGTCCGATCTCGCGCCGAACATCCGGGTCGTCGGCACATCTCTCGAAGAGATGTCGACCGACGAATTCCGCGCTCTCGCTCGCGAATCGATCAACACCCACTCGAGTCGCAAAGTCGGCGACGAGCAATGGAATCGTTTCGCCTCGCGACTGACCTACGTGTCGCAGCAGGCAGGACCGGCGGCGTTGGGGGAGGCCGTGGCCGAGGCCGAGATCGACCTCGGAGGAAGCGCCGAACGGCTGCACTACCTGTCTGTTCCGCCGAGAGCTGCTCTGGCAGTAGTGGATACGCTCGCATCGGCAGATCTGGTGAAGCGCTCCCGAATCATCATGGAGAAGCCGTTCGGCACCGACCTCGAGAGCGCGATCGCGCTGAACGCTCGGGTTCACCGAACGTTCGACGAGGATCAGGTCTTCCGGATCGATCACTTCCTCGGCAAGGAACCCGCTCAGAACATCCTGGCCTTCCGGTTCGCCAACGGGTTGTTCGAGCCGATCTGGAACCGCAACTTCATCGATCACGTCCAGATCGACATCCCGGAGAAGCTCGCACTGGACGGCCGAGCCGGATTCTACGAATCCACCGGCGCGTACAAGGACATGGTGGTCACGCACCTGTTCCAGGTGCTGGCATTCATGGCCATGGAACCGCCGACGGCGCTCGAACCCCGCGCCATCAGCGAGGAGAAGAACAAGGTCTTCCGATCCATGCTGCCCCTGGACCCGAAAAACGTTGTGCGAGGGCAATACTCGGGGTACCGATCAGAAGAGGGCGTAGCCCCCGACTCCGATACCGACACCTTCGTGGCTCTCAAGTGTGAAATCGACAATTGGCGCTGGGCCGGTGTGCCCTTCTATCTGCGCAGCGGTAAGCGACTCGCCGAAGGGCAGCGCATCATCTCGATCGCCTTCAGGGAACCACCGAAGAGCATGTTCCCGGCCGGCTCGGGCGTGGGAGCGCAAGGTCCCGACCATCTGACCTTCGACCTCGCGGACGCCTCGAAGGTTTCGCTGTCGTTCTACGGCAAGCGGCCCGGTCCCGGTATGCACCTCGACAAACTCAGCATGCAGTTCGCGATTCACGAAACCGAACGAGTCGGAGACGTACTCGAAGCCTACGAACGGCTGATCCTCGACGCCATGTACGGCGACCACACCCTGTTCACCACGGCCGAGGGCATCGAGCGGCTGTGGCAGGTCTCCGAACCGCTGCTCGCCGATCCACCCCCGGTCCGGTCGTACGCACCGGGGTCGTGGGGGCCCAACGCGATCCATCAACTCATCGCCCCACACGCGTGGCGGTTGCCCTTCGAGCGGGAGTGGCGCGAGAAGAAGTAGGCCGATCAGTTGTTCCAGCCACGGTCCTTGCGCATCTGATCACGCAGTGCGCCCTGAACTGCCTGCGACAACCACGAATTGAGCGACACTCCGCTGTTGTTCGCGGCGTCCTCGGCCCGTTCCTTGATCTGCTCGACCAATCGCAGCGTCACCCGTCGGACCTCACCGGACACGTCGTCCATGGTCGGGTAGTCCTCGGTGACGGGCTCTGCCGGATCGCCGTCGTGCAGACCGGGCAGCGGGCCGTCGCGTCGAACATCGGCGTGCGCCTGCGTACCGTCGAGGCAAACGGTGACCGTATGACCATTCAGGTCGTTCGATACCTCTGCCGCGAAGTCCGACAGTGCCGTGAGCAGCATCAATCTGGCCGACGCCTCCGCCGTCTTGCCGAGAGCTTCGGCCGTCTGGCGGGTGTGCTCGTCGCCCAGAGCGGCTGCCGCGAGTAGATCCGTGCGTAGCGACGCGGTGTACTTGTCCAGTTCCATGACGCCAGTGTGGCGTCATAGTTGACGTCGGTCAAGCGTGCCTGGTGACGTCATGTAGCGGCGCCGTGACGCCATCGTTCGCCGGGCATCGGTGCCGCGTTTAGGGTTGTGCGGTGTCAGCAGAAAACGAAGGTAGAGCTGTGCCGCGGACGGTTGCGCTGAAAGTGCAACTGGTCGCCCGAACCGAGTTCGTTCCGCCCGTCGACATTCCCTGGGAAACCGACGCGGACGGCGGGCAGGCATTGGTCGAGTTCGCCGGTCGTGCCTGCTACCAAAGCTGGTCCAAGCCCAATCCTCGGACCGCGACCAATGCGTCGTATCTGCGTCATTTGCTCGACGTCGGACACCTGTCGGTTCTCGAGCACGCGAGCGTGAGTTTCTACATCACCGGAATCTCGCGATCGTGCACACACGAACTGATCCGGCACCGGCACTTCTCCTACTCGCAACTCTCGCAGCGATTCGTTCCCGAACACGACGCCAACGTGGTTCTTCCACCGGCTGTCGAAGGCGATCCCGAGCTCGAGGCGCTGTTCGCGTCTGCGACCGAGGCGAGTCGGGCGGCCTACACCGAACTGCTCGGTGCGCTGGAGGGGAAACTGGAATCGGTCACCAACGCTGCTCTACGGGGCAAACAGGCGCGGCAGGCGGCTCGGTCGGTGTTGCCGAACGCGACCGAGACACGCGTGGTGGTGAGCGGAAACTACCGTGCGTGGCGGCATTTCGTGTCGATGCGTGCCTCCGAGCACGCGGACGTGGAGATTCGACGCGTTGCCGTCGAATGTCTGCGTAAGCTCGTGGCAGTGGCTCCCGACGTGTTCGGCGACTTCGAGATCTCGACGCTGCCGGACGGCACGGAAGTCGCCCGCAGCCCGTTCGTGACCGAGGTCTGACTACGAGGTTCGGTTGCGCCGTAGACCGGGTATGGCTGGACGGTGTCGGCGGGGAGTCCCGCTGCGCGAGAGTGGGCAAAGCACCGGGTAATCTGCTGCCATGACCTACGGTGACGCCGCTCCTTCCGTTGCGCCTGTGTTCGGTACGGTGCTCACCGCGATGGTGACCCCGTTCACGGCGGACGGCAAGTTGGATATCGATGCGGGCGTTCGGCTGGCACATCATCTCGTCGAGCAGGGCAACGACGGACTGGTTCTGGCCGGCACGACGGGCGAGTCGCCGACCACCACCGAGAACGAGAAGCTCGAACTGCTTCGCGCAGTGATCGCCGCGGTCGGTCATCGGGCGCGCATCATCGCCGGAGCCGGCAGCAACGACACCGCACACAGCGTCGAGCTGGCCCGTGACGCCGCCCGTGCAGGCGCACACGGTCTTCTGGTCGTCACCCCGTATTACTCCCGCCCGCCGCAGGCCGGTCTGTACGCGCACTTCACCGCGGTCGCGAACGCCACCGACCTGCCCGTGATGCTCTACGACATTCCGCCGCGGTCGGTCGTTCCCATCGAGACCGAGACGTTGCGTCGACTCGCCGAGCATCCACGGATCCTCGCGGTCAAGGACGCCAAGGGTGATCTGAACGCCGGTGCCGAACTGATCGCGTCGACCGGGTTGCAGTTCTACTCGGGCGACGACCCGCTGAACCTGCCCTGGCTCTCGGTCGGAGCAACAGGCTTCGTCAGCGTCATCGGCCACCTCGTTCCGGCTCGCCTCCGCGAGCTGCACACCGCCTTCATGATGGGCGACATCGCGCGTGCTCAGGCGATCAACGTCAGCCTCATCCCGGTCATTCGTTCGGTCGCGCGCCTCGGCGGCGTCAGCGCATCGAAGGCCGGCCTTCGCCTCATCGGAATCGATGTCGGCGAACCACGACTTCCCCAGGTGCCACCGAGCATCGACCACATCGAATTGCTCGCAGCAGAGCTGCGGGCGGCAGGAGTTCTTGTATGACACGACCGAACAGATCGCGCGGACGCGCAACCCGAAACGCCGGACCCCCCTCCGAGCGTCCGGCCCCGAAGCAGGGCCAACCGGCAGGGGCTCGGCAGGGGAAGCCGATGGTGCAGAACTCGGCGCGCACTCAGCGTCCCGACAAGCGTCGTGAATTCGACCCGACGGAGCGTCTCGGCACACCGCCGAAGGCCCCGTTCAAGGGCCTGCGAGTGGTCGCGCTCGGTGGCATCGGCGAAATCGGTCGCAACATGACGGTGTTCGAGCACCAGGGCAAAATGCTGATCATCGACTGCGGCGTGCTCTTTCCCGAGGATCAGCAGCCGGGTGTCGACCTGATCCTGCCCGACTTCCGGCACATCGAGAATCGCATGGCCGACGTCGAGGCCGTGGTCCTGACGCACGGTCACGAGGACCACATCGGTGCTGTCCCGTTCCTGCTGCGCCTGCGTCCCGACCTACCCGTCGTCGGATCCAAGTTCACCCTCGCGCTCGTCGCGGCCAAGTGCCGTGAGCACCGATTGCGGCCGAACCTCGTCGAGGTCATCGAGGGCCAGCACACGCAGCACGGCCCGTTCGATTGCGAATACTTCGCGGTGAACCACTCCATTCCCGATGCGCTCGCCATCGCCATCAGGACCGATGCCGGGCTGGTGCTGCACACCGGTGACATCAAGCTCGATCAGCTACCGCTCGACGGTCGCCTGACCGACCTGGCCGGCTTCTCCCGGCTCGGCGACGAGGGTGTCGACCTCTTTCTGGTCGACTCCACCAATGCCGAGGTGCCCGGATTCGTCACGCCGGAACGCGAGATCGGCGGAGTACTCGACACCGTCATCGGCAAGGCGAAGCAGCGCGTCATCGTCGCGTCGTTCGCCAGTCACGTGCACCGCATTCAGCAGGTCATCGACGTCGCCGAGCGGTACAACCGCCGCGTGGCATTCGTCGGCCGGTCGATGGTCCGCAACATGCAGATCGCTCAGGATCTCGGCTACCTGCGTGTGCCCGACGGTCTCGAGGTCAATGTCGACACTGCCGCAACGCTTCCCGACGACCGGTTGGTGCTGATCTCCACCGGTTCGCAGGGCGAGCCGTTGTCGGCGCTGTCCCGGATGGCTCGCGGCGAGCATCGACAGATCAACGTCAAGGCGAACGATCTCGTGGTGCTGGCGTCCTCACTCATTCCCGGCAACGAGAACTCGGTGTTCGCGGTGGTCAACGGCCTCGCCAAGCGCGGTGCGACCGTCGTGACGCAGCAGAACGCGAAGGTTCACGTCTCGGGCCATGCGTCGGCGGGAGAGCTGCTCTACCTCTACAACGCCGTTCGGCCCACCAATGCCATGCCGGTACACGGCGAGTGGCGTCACCTGCGCGCCAACGCGGCGCTGGCCAAGGCGACGGGCGTACCCGAGGAGCGAGTGGTGCTGGCCGAGGACGGCGTGGTGGTCGACATGGTCGACGGTCTCGCCGAGATCGTCGGACAGGTGCCCGTGGGGCACGTCTACGTCGACGGCCTCTCGGTCGGTGACGTCGGCGATTCGACGCTGTCCGACCGACTGGTGCTGGGCGAGGGCGGTTTCATCGCGATCAGCGTCGCCGTCGATTCGGCCACCGGTCGTGCAGTGACCGCACCCGAGGTGTCCGGTCGCGGATTCTCCGACGATCCGGCTGCACTCAAGGAAGCCGGTCAACTCGTCGAGTCGGAGTTGCAGCGTCTGGCGTCCGACGGCGTGTCCGATACGCACCGCATCGCGCAGGCAGTGCGTCGTGTCGTCGGTCGGTGGGTGGCGGACAAGTATCGCCGCAAGCCGATGATCGTTCCGACGATCATCGCGGTCAAGCCGCAACCGCAGTCGAACTAGGCGCTCCCACAGTCGAACTGGACGCGATCGTCTAGACGAGCAGTCTCCAGAGTCCGATCAGACCCAGGACGACGATGGCACCGCGCAGGGCCGCCGGCGAGAGCCGGCGGCCGTAGCGCGCTCCGACGGCTCCACCGATCAGCGAGCCGACCGCGATCAGTCCCGCTGCCTGCCAGCTGATGTCGTCGAAGCGAAAGATCGTGTACGTCACCGCTGCAACGACATTGACGACCAATGACAGAAGATTCTTGGCTGCGTTCATCCGCTGCATGGTCTCGGGGAGCAGCGCTCCCATCACCCCGATGAGCAGGATGCCTTGTGCGGCAGTGAAATAGCCGCCGTAAATACCGACCAGCAGAGTGCCGCCGGTGACCAAGGCCATCCGGGTACGGCTGATGTGGTTCGCGGCCTTGCCTGCGGCTTCCGATCGCCGTTTGGCCCAGGCCTGGATTCTCGGTTGTGCGACAACGAGAATCAGCGCGCCGATGAGCAATACCGGAACCACTGCGGCGAACACGGTTTCGGGTAGATGGAGCAGCAGCCAGGCACCGCCGAGCGCGCCCAAGAACGAGGCAGGCAACTGCCACCGCAGTCGATGCCACTGCCCGCGCAGTTCGCGCCGATAACCCCACGTACCCGAGACGCTTCCCGCCACCAGGCCCACCGCATTGGACATGGTGGCGACCACCGGGGGATAGCCGAATGCGACCAACGTCGGAAACGTGATCAGCGTCCCGGAACCGACGACGGCGTTGATGGCTCCGGCTCCGAGTCCGGCGAGCAGGATGACGAGAATTTCCGATACCGGCACTGTTGGGAGGCTACCGACGCCGCAGGTGCATCGAACATCGGGGAGTGTGGGGCGGCGGGATGCCGTCGGATCGCTCGGGACGTACCGTGGACCGCGTGAGCCTCGCCCAGGATGAACGTTCCCAACTGGTCCAGACCCTTCTCGACGTGGGTCCCGATGCGCCGACGCTGTGCGGTGAGTGGACCGCAGCCGATCTGGCGGCGCATCTCGTCGTCCGGGAACGACGCCTGGACGCCTCGCCCGGCATATTTCTCTCTCCGCTCGCGGGGTACACGGAGCGCGTCCAGCGATCCGTTGCGAACAAACCGTTCACGACGGTGGTGGAGGACATACGGACGGGGCCGCCCATGTGGTCGCCGTTCGCACTGCTGGACCCCCTGATCAATCTCGGTGAGATGTTCGTTCATCACGAGGATCTGCGCCGGGCAGGCGAGAGCTGGACTCGACGAGTGTTGCCGGCCGCGGTGGAAACGCGCCTGTGGCCGCAGGTTCGTTTGATAGGCCGGGCCGGACACCGTTCTGCGCCGATTCCGGTGCACGTCCGCACCCCGGACGGCCGCACAGCCACGTTCAAGGGTGGATCGGGCCCGGGCCCGGGCGTGACCGTGGTGGGGGAGCCGTCGGAACTGCTGCTCTACGCGTTCGGGCGCGATCGGATCGAGGTGCTGTACGAGGGTTCGGCGGACGACGTGGCTGCCGTGAAGGCACTCGATCTGAGCTTCTGACACATTCACCCCCGCTGTTACTGGTGTTGCGGATGGTTTCGACGGGGCTGTTGCGACTAGCCTGGGGGCATGGCAGGAAAGACCAGCACCTCCACCGCCAGAGCCGGATCCAGCGGATCCGGCTCCTCGCGCGCGTCCGGCACCGCCCGTAAATCCGGTGGCGGGCGTACTGCGCGCACCGTGACGACGCCGAAGAAGCCCACCGCGCCGCGCAACCCCGCGACGTCGCGTGCGAACGCGTCCTCCCGTGGCAAGGCCCCAGCCAGGGGTGCGTCGACGGCTCGGCGCCCGGCGGCGAAGAAGAAGTCACGCGGTGCCCTCGACGCGATCGGGCGAGGCATCGCGTCCACCTGGTCGATGGCGGCACGCGGAGTCGGTGCCACGACGCGGACGGTGAGCAAAGCCGCCGACATCGAGCACGGCCACCGCCGGGACGGGATCGCCCTCGGACTGATCGCCGTCAGTGTCGTCGTCGCCGCGAGTGTGTGGCTGAGCGCCGGGGGACCGGTCGGCGAATGGATCGAGGTGGGTATCCGCGCCGTCATCGGTGAAGCCGGCTACGTCGCGCCCGTGCTCGGTGTCGCCATCGCCGTCGTTCTGATGCGCTCCGAACCGCATCCCGAGGTACGGCCGCGACTTGTTCTGGGATCGATCCTGCTCGGCCTGCCGATCCTCGGCCTGTGGCACATGGCCGCAGGCTCACCGACCGACGCCGCCGGCCGATCCGAGGGCGCAGGCTTCATCGGATACGTGGCAGGTGGACCCATAGCCGACGGCCTCACCGTGTGGCTGGCCGTACCGTTGTTGCTGCTCGCAGGCCTGTTCGGAGTACTGCTTCTCACCGGCACCACCGTGCGCGACGTACCCGATCGGATGCGTGCACTGTTCGGCACCGACAGCCGCGGCGACGAATACGACGAGTACGACCCGGCCGACTTCGGCTCCGAATTCGGTGACGAGGGCTACGGCGACTACGACAGCAACTTCGACGCCGACGGCTACCCGGTCCACGGCGGCGCAGACCCCTACGACAACTACCCGACCGAGGAATACATCCCGGTCGTCAAGCCGCCACGCGCGCGCAAGACCCCGCCGCCCGAGGCTGCCACCGAGGTCATCGCACCCGCCGCCGCTGTTCCCGCACCTGCTCCCGAGCCGGTCGCGCCCCCGCGGCCGAAGCCCAAGCCGATCGTGAAGGCGGCCGAACCGAAACAGCCGGCCGAGGACGACAAGATCGTCGTCGATCGCGTCGTCGACGGGGATTACACGCTGCCGTCGCTGTCGTTGCTGATCGACGGAGATCCGCCCAAGACCCGCAGCCAGGCCAACGACGCCATGATCGAGGCGATCTCCGAGGTACTCGAACAGTTCAAGATCGATGCCGCGGTCACCGGTTTCACCCGCGGCCCCACGGTCACCCGCTACGAGGTGGAGCTTGGCCCCGGCGTCAAGGTCGAGAAGATCACGGCACTCGCACGTAACATCGCCTACGCCGTCGCCACCGACAACGTTCGCCTGCTCGCACCTATCCCGGGCAAGTCCGCGGTCGGTATCGAGGTGCCCAACTCGGACCGTGAGATGGTCCGTCTGGCGGACGTGCTGACCGCGCCGTCGACGCGCAAGGACCACCATCCGTTGGTGATCGGACTCGGTAAGGACATCGAGGGCGACTTCGTCAGCGCCAACCTCGCGAAGATGCCGCACTTGCTGGTGGCCGGATCCACCGGTTCCGGTAAGTCCAGCTTCGTGAACTCGATGCTCGTCTCGCTGCTCGCACGGGCGACGCCGGACGAGGTTCGGATGATCCTGATCGACCCGAAGATGGTGGAGCTGACGCCCTACGAGGGAATTCCGCACCTCATCACCCCGATCATCACGCAGCCCAAGAAGGCTGCCGCGGCGCTGGCCTGGCTCGTCGAGGAGATGGAGCAGCGTTACCAGGACATGCAGATCAACAAGGTTCGTCACATCGACGACTTCAACAAGAAGGTGCGGTCCGGCGAGATCACCGCACCACTGGGCAGCGAACGCGTCTACCGGCCGTATCCCTACATCCTGGCCATCGTGGACGAGCTGGCCGACCTGATGATGACTGCCCCGCGTGACGTCGAAGAGGCGATCGTGCGGATCACCCAGAAGGCGCGCGCCGCCGGCATTCACCTGGTGCTCGCCACCCAGCGTCCTTCGGTCGACGTCGTGACGGGCTTGATCAAGACGAACGTGCCGTCGCGACTGGCCTTCGCCACGTCGTCTCTGACCGACTCACGCGTCATTTTGGACCAGCCGGGTGCGGAGAAGCTCATCGGTATGGGAGACGCGCTCTTCCTACCGATGGGTGCGGGCAAGCCGACGCGTCTGCAGGGTGCGTTCATCACCGACGAGGAAATCGCCGCCGTCGTCGACTTCGCCAAGAACCAGGCCGAGCCGGAGTACAACGAGACCGTCACCGCTGCGAAGGTCTCGGACAAGAAGGACGTCGACCCGGACATCGGCGACGACCTCGACGTGCTGTTGCAGGCGGTCGAACTGGTCGTGACGAGTCAGTTCGGTTCGACGTCGATGCTGCAACGCAAGCTTCGAGTCGGCTTCGCCAAGGCCGGGCGATTGATGGACCTGATGGAGAACCGCGGAGTCGTCGGCCCGAGCGAAGGCTCGAAGGCCCGCGAGGTACTCGTCAAGCCCGACGAACTCGACGGTCTGCTGTGGTCGATCAAGGGCGGCGACCCGGACGAGCAGCCCGCGTCGGAGGAGTTCTGACCGCTTCCCGGCGTGGGTGAATGGACCACTGCAGCCGTCTCGGCGGTGCAGTGGTCCATTCATTCGAACGGGGGGGGAGCGGGGAAGATCAGGACGTGAAGGTGCCCATGACGGGCGTCCATTCGTGGAACGTCGCCGACTCGATCAGGTTCTCCACCGCGAACGGGTCTTGCGCGAACAGCGTCTCGACGGTGGCAGCATCCGCGCCCTCCACCAGCAGCAGAGCACCGCTGCCATCGGCGTACGGTCCACTCGACACCAGGGTTTTCCGGTCGAGTAGGTCGGCCAACCAGGCGCGATGTGCTGCGCGGTGGGTGTCGCGCCCGTCTGTGGTGGCGGGTGAATAGGTGTAGCTGACGGCGATCAGGGGCATGGAGCTCTCTTCCGGATTCGAGGGGTGATCCCGGAATTCTGTCAGAGCGACAGCAACATCCGCGTGTTGCCCAGAGTGTTCGGTTTGACGTAACTCAGGTCCAGGAACTCCGCCACGCCGGTGTCGTAGGAACGGCACATTTCCGCATAGACCTCGGCCGTCACGGGGGTTCCGTCGATCTCGGCGAACCCGTGTCGAGAGAAGAAGTCCACCTCGAAAGTCAGCACGAACACTTTCTGCAACGCCAGATCACGAGCGACCTCGATCAGTTTGGCGACGATCAGATGGCCTGCGCCGTGCCCCTTGGCGGCGGGATCGACGGCGACCGTGCGAACCTCGCCAAGATCGGCCCACAGCACGTGCAGTGCACCGCAGCCGATGATCTCGCCGTCACGCTCGGCGATCCAGAACTCCTGCACCGCCTCGTACAGGGTGACGAGGTTCTTCTCGAGCAGAATGCGTCCGGCGTAGATGTCGATCAAACGCTTGATCTCGGGGATGTCGGAGGTTCTGGCTCGACGCACGACGAGAGTGCCGTCGTCAGCGGAGCCGAGGTCCGCAATGTCGGATTGCACGTCGGATTCGGGGTCTGCGATGTCGCGACTCGCCCGATTCGGCCCAGAAGTCATGGGGTGAACAGTAGTCAGTACCGCAACCGATAAACTTTTCGTGTGTCGTTCAGTGAGCTGTGTCCCCGTCTCGGCGGATCGGTGCTGCGCCGAAGCCGACACACCGACCGGTACGTCGTCGACGGCGCGCGGTTCTGCCGATGAGCGGGCCGGTGACGCCCGATCACGGCGTTCCATCCAGCGGCGAGATTCCGGGCAACCGTCCCTCCGGTGCTTCGGCCCCGCGTGATTCGGGACTGCGTGATTCGGGACTGCCTCACGGCAACGCTGTCACCGGTGGTCCGGACGAAGTGCCGTTGCTCAATATCGCGAACGTCCTGACGGTGCTCCGAATCGCACTGGTTCCGGTCTTTCTCGCAGCACTGTTCGTCGGTGACGGCCACGACACATCCTGGCGGCTGGCGGCAACCGCGATCTTCGCTGCTGCTGCCATCACCGACCGGATCGACGGTCAGTTGGCCCGCAAGTACGGTCTCGTCACCGATTTCGGGAAGATGGCCGACCCCATCGCGGACAAGGCTCTGATCGGGGCCGCGCTCGTCGGACTGTCGATGTTGGGCGACCTGTCGTGGTGGGTGACGGTGATAATCGGTGTGCGGGAGATCGGCATCACCGCGGTGCGGTTCGCCGTCATCCGCCACGGAGTGATCCCCGCAGGGCGCGGCGGCAAGGTGAAGACTCTGGTGCAGACGTTCGCGATCGGGGTGTACCTGTGCCCTCTGCCGAGCGTGTTCGACCCGGTCGCGGTCGCCTTGATGGCGCTGGCGGTTCTGCTCACCGTCTACACCGGTGTGGACTACGTGGTGCAGGCCGTTCGTCTGCGCCGAGGCGTGTCCTCCGCGTGAACTCGTCGGCGGGCTACAGTCGTGGTGGCCGTGTCGCAGCTGTTTCGGCGCGTGTCGCAGTGAACGGGCATATAGGGTCGGGAACCAATCGGACCGACTGGGACGTTGAACATCGTGACGGCTCCGGACGAACGAGATGTGAACGTTGTCGTCTCGACGGCACAGCCGTCGGCACGAACACCAACGAGGAGGAGCGAGATGGCGCTGCTATTGCGTGAAGCACTCGGCGACAGTTTGCGGCGTACTCGCGTCGCACAGAGCCGAACCCTGCGTGAAGTCTCGAACACCGCACGCGTCAGCCTCGGATACCTTTCCGAGGTCGAACGTGGTCGCAAGGAAGCGTCGAGCGAGCTCCTCGCTGCGATCTGCGACGCCCTCGCCGTCCCGCTCTCGGACGTCATGAGCGATGTCAGTGTGACACTGTCCGACGCCTCGACCGCCGCCGCGCGGCTCGACGAGGCGGCGGTCGCCACCCGCATCGACGGCGATACTCGTGTCGTGATTCCGGCACCTGCTGCCAGAGCACTCGCCGCCGCCTAAGATCGGAAAAGTACCCAGTTTCCACTCCTGACCCAGACCACGCACCCGACTTTCACAGCACGGACAGGTTCATTTCGGTCACTGCGAGAGCAGCCGACCCGTACGCGGCCACCGCGGCGCAACAGATGGAGGCAGGACCACCCCATGGCTAATCCTTTCGTCAAGGCCTGGAAATACATGATGGCGCTCTTCAATTCCAAGATCGACGAGAAGGCCGACCCCAAAGTTCAGATTCAGCAGGCGATCGAGGACGCACAGCGACAGCATCAGGCTCTGTCCCAGCAGGCCGCGTCGGTCATCGGTAATCAGCGCCAGCTCGAGATGAAGCTCAGCCGTCAGCTGGACGAGGTCGAGAAGCTCAACGCGAACGCGCGGCAGGCGGTGACGCTGGCCGATCAGGCCGCCACTGCAGGCGACATCGAGAAGGCCACGCAGTACACGAACGCAGCCGAGGCGTTCGCAGCACAGCTGGTGACCGCCGAGCAGAGTGTCGAGGACCTCAAGGTCCTGCACGACCAGTCTTTGCAGGCAGCCACTCAGGCGAAGAAGGCCGTCGAGCAGAACGCCATGGCTCTGCAGTCGAAGGTCGCAGAACGCACCAAGCTACTGAGCCAGCTCGAGCAGGCGAAGATGCAGGAGAAGGTCAGCGAATCCCTGCGGTCGATGGACAGCACGCTGTCCGCGCCCGGCAACACCCCGAGCCTCGACGCGGTGCGCGACAAGATCGAACGTCGCTACGCTGATGCCCTCGGATCGGCAGAGCTGGCCCAGAACACCGTGTCGGGTCGCATGATGGAGGTTCAGCAGGCTTCGGTGCAGATGGCGGGTCACAGCCGCCTCGAACAGATTCGTGCATCGATGGCAGGCGACTCGTTGCCGTCGGGCAATGCCGCGGCGAAGCCCTCGATCTCGAAGGCTCCGGACGCGACGCCCGAGCCACCGGCTCAGGCATAGATCGAGCCGGCGAACAGCTCGGACGTCCGACAGCAACGTCGACATGAACAGTAGAGAACACGAATCCGGCCGGTCGCGTAAGCGGCCGGCCGTTTCGCTCGATCGTGAGGCCGTGACCGCAGCCGTCACCGAGTCCGGTGCCGTGGTCAAGTCTTTGGCGGAGTCCGCTCGGAGTGTCGGGACCTCGATTCTCGGTGCCGCAGGGCGCCGAAGGGATCCCCGCGTCAAGCACCTGAAGAAGATTCGCCGCGCCAGACGACGCGGAATCAGGTTCGGTGCTGCGTCCACGACGACGGCCGTGGGAACTGCGGGGATGGCCGTGCTGTCGGCACCGGAGTGGACTCTGTTCGTGGGCGGCGGTAGTGCTGCACTGATGGCGGTCCCGGCCGCATTCGCGGTGACGCGGTTGCGGCGTCTTCGAGCCCAGCCGGTGCCGGTGGGACTACCGACCAAGCGCGTATTGCCGCAGCGCGGATCTGCCGCGTACGAGTCGATGACCCGACTGGCCGGTGCCGAGCAGAGTCTGTTCGAGCTACTGGGAATCCTGGCGAGGTCCGAGACGATCGGTGCCGAGGACGTCGAGGAGATGATCGGGGTGACCTCCGACGCAGCCCGCGGGCTCGAAGGAGTCGCCGTCGACATCGCCGCTCTGGAACGTGCGGGGGCGGCAAGCGCTGTGACCCGCGAGCACTTGCGCGGCGGAATAGCCTCGGCTGCAGCCGAACTCGCCACCGGTGTCGATCAGTACGAGCAGCTCGTGGCCGCTGCCGCGCGGATGACCGGACCGGCCGGATCGGCGTCGACGACGGTCGTGGAATCGCATCGACGCGAGCTGCTGTCGGCTACGGATCGACTGCAGGGGTGGGCCGAGGCGCTCACCGAACTCGACCGGATTCGGTCGCGGCATCGCTGAGACAATTCAGGGTTCACCCCGATGTGCTCGTCGCGCGCGAGTGCCAGTATCGAAGTACGCGAAACGACACGGTGCGCGGCGACACGGTAGGAGCACTCATGTTCTGGAAAGTACTGGGATTCATCGTTCTGATCTGGATTGCGCTCGCGCTTCTGGGCAGCATCATCAAGGGTGTCTTCTGGCTCGTGGTGGTCGGCGCGATCGTGTTGAGCCTGGTGTGGCTGTACAAGGCGATCTCCTCCGACAACGATCGCTCGTCGCTGAAGTTCTGACGCGGCGGCTCGGTCACCCGCGAGCCACGGAATCCTGATTCACGAACACCCGAAGTGCACGCGGCACGCAACGCGCGGTGACAGGTAGTTCGGCGACTCGCTCACCGTCCGCATAGGCGACGATTCCGTCGCATCGCAGCGTGACCTGCGTCGAGGTGTAGGTGTCCACCTCGGGCCGGTCGATGTGCGTTCCCCGGTAGAGCGTGGGGGACAGTCCGAGCAGTCGAGTCCGGCTCACCCCTCGGATGACGGTGACGTCGAGAAGGCCGTCGTCCACGAGCGCGGCGGGGCACACGACCATCCCGCCACCGTAACTTCTGCCGTTTCCGACAGCGACCAAGGTGGCGTCGAGACGAAGCTCGGCATCGTCAAGTTCGATGACGTACGGCAGCTTTCGAAGTGACGCCAGCTGAAGCATCATCGCTGCGTTGTACCGCAGCGGTCCGCGTGGCCAGCGCAGTCGCTTGGCCCTCTCGGTGACCAGCGAGTCGAAGCCACTGGACAGGACGGTGGCGAACCAGCGCTCGCCGATCCGTCCGAGATCGATTGCGCGAGTGACGTTGTCGGCGACGATGTCGGCGGCGTGAACAGCATCGCCACGAGGCAGTCCCAGAGACCGTGCCAGATCGTTGCCGGTACCGGCCGGGATCAGGCCCATCGGGACGTCGGTGCCGGCCAGTACTTGGACGACGAGATTGACGAGCCCGTCGCCGCCGACGGCGACCACCGCGTCCGTACCGCTGCCGACTGCCTTCTCGAGCAAAGTCAACGCATCCCCGGGTGTGCGGCCTTCGATGGCCGTGACGTGAAGTTCACGCTCCCGCAGTCGAGCCACGGCGCACCGTCCGGCGTGCCCCGCGTGCCCACCGCCGGCCATCGGGTTGGTCAACACCGTCACCGATCGGGTCATGCTCGCAACGATTTTTCGATCACATCGATCAGCTTGCCAGGGTCGACGATTGTCGTGGTGGTGACCGACGCGATTCCTGGTCGAATGCCCCCGATGCAGATTGCGCATGCGTGTTACTAGCGATCTTCCGGCCCGATGTGCGTGTAACCGTGAGGTACTGTAACGAAATAGACTGTTACTACGCGTAATACGGTCTTTTTGTCCGAATCGAGAAAGGTGGCACGTGATCGAGCAGCCGGTGTCGAGTCCTGTCTCGTCGGAGCCCCCGCAGTCGTCGTCCGGGACCGCCGCTCCCGAGAAGTCGGTCGAGAACACCGTTCTCGACGCGGCCCGATCCTGCATCCTCGAACACGGAGTCAAGCGCACGACCTTGGCCGAGATCGCGCGTCGCGCCAAGGTCAGCAGGCCCACCGTGTACCGAAGATGGGCCGATACACGAGCTGTGGTCTCGAGCCTGCTCACGCGAGAGATCGGTGCCCTGATTCCGAGCTTCGACGCTTCGGCACCGGCTCGTGATCAGCTCGTGACTGCCGTGGGTGACGTTGCCGACCGCATTCGACTCCATCCGCTTTTCGTGAAGATTCTGCGTTCCGATTCCGACGTGCTCGCCACGTACATTCTGCATCGGCTCGGAACCAGTCAGGCGTTGATCATCGACGCACTGGCTTCTCTGGTCGTTGCCGGACAACGTGATTCCTCGATTCGTGCGGGGGATCCCACCACTCTGGCCACGTTGGTGTTGCTGATGGTGCAGTCTGCTGTCCAGTCCGCGGAGATGGTGTCCGAGCGGGTGTCCGGTGCCGAGGTGACACGCCAGATGGCGTTCGCCGTCGACCGTTATCTGCGACCCGAGGGTGCGTGAACGAGGCCGCGTCCTGACCTGACCGCCCCTCTCGCGACCTGATCTCGGCGCACGTCGAGCGGTACGGCTCGAGTGTGGCACGCTGGGTTGGTGCGAGTAGCAGTGGTGGCCGGGCCCGATCCGGGGCATGCCTTTCCGGCGATCGCCCTGTCTCTGCTCTTCCGCGCGGCCGGCGACGAACCGATCCTCTTCACCGGTAGCCGCTGGGTACCCGCCGCGCACGCCGCGGGCCTGCGAGCGCTTCCGCTGGGTGGACTCGCACCGCGGCCGGAAGACGACGATCTCGATGCCGGACAACGGATCCACTCTCGGGCGGCGTTCGTCTCGACCGAGTTGCTACCCGACCTCGAGCGGGAGAACGTCGATCTCGTCGTGTCCGACATCCTCACCGCAGGGGGTGGCATGGCCGCCGAGCGTCTCGGTATCCCCTGGGTCGAACTCTCGCCCCATCCTCTGTATTCGCCCTCGAAAGGGTTGCCGCCCATCGGAAGTGGCTTGGCTCCGGGTATCGGAATTCGGGGCAGGCTGCGCGATGTCGTTATGCGCGCGTTGACGGCACGCTCGATCGCTCAGGGGCGCACACAGCGTTCCAGCGCACGGACGAGCATCGGGTTGCCTGCCGAGGACCCGGGTCCCGCTGCTCGGCTGGTCGCCACCATTCCCGCGCTCGAGGTGCACCGTCCCGACTGGCCGGAGGAGGCACACGTGGTCGGCCCGCTGCTGTGGGAGCCGACGGACGAGCTGCTCGATGCCCCCGACGGCTCGGCACCGCTGGTGATGGTCGCGCCGTCGACCGCCTTCACCGGTGCGGAAGGAATGCTCGAGATGGCGCTGAAAGGGTTGGACGGCAGGGGAGTGCGGGTCGTGGCCTCTGTTCTCGACGGAGGTCCCGTCGCGCTCCCGAGCTGGGCGAACGCAGGCCTCGGCCGCCAGGACGAACTGCTGCGCCGTGCCGATGTGGTGGTGTGCGGCGGTGGCCACGGCATGCTTGCCAAGTCTCTCGTCCACGGCGTTCCGGTGGTGGCCGTCCCCGGCGGTGGTGATCAGTGGGAGCTGGCGAATCGGGCCGCCCGGCAGGGGAGTGCGGTCATCGTACGACCCCCGACACCGACCTCGATCGCCGACGCGGTGGCCACGGTGTTGTCCGATCCGCGTTTCGCCCGGGCAGCGGGGGCGGCGGCGGACGGGTCGCAGTCCGTCGAGGATCCGGTGTCGGTGTGTCGTCACGTGCTCGCCCGCAGCGGTCCACGGAGCGGGCGCTAGGGTTGTCGTTGTGCGTCTGACCGAATTTCGTGAACTCCTCACCGAGGAGTTCGGCTCCGTTCGAGGAAACTCCCTGCTGGCCGATCATGTGTTGTCCGGCATCGGTCGCACCGGAGCGCAGGCCATCGAGGACGGCGTCGACCCGCGAGAAGTGTGGCGCTCGATCTGTTACGAGTTCGACGTTCCGAAAGAGCGCTGGTAGTCCGCACCGGTCCTGCCGATCTTTTCCGGCGTGTCGAAAGCCGAGGTAGTTGACTCGAACACGTGTTCCCCTATGCTGATGTCAACGGTTGCTGAGCGGTCTCGAGAAACTTCTTGTCGGTACCCCGTTCTAGCGTTACCGACGACAAAGCTGATCGATACGACACAGCTGAACGACACGACACAGGGAGCTCACGATGGCTGCATACGATCGCGACAAAGCGCTCGATCTCGCACTTGCGCAGATCGACAAGAACTTCGGCAAGGGCTCGGTGATGCGCCTCGGTGACGAGGTCCGACAGCCCATCGCCGTCATCCCCACGGGATCGATCGCGCTCGATGTGGCACTCGGCATCGGAGGGTTGCCGCGTGGACGTGTCATCGAGGTCTACGGTCCGGAATCCTCGGGTAAGACCACCGTCGCCCTCCATGCAGTGGCCAGTGCTCAGCGGGCCGGCGGCATCGCTGCCTTCATCGACGCCGAGCACGCTCTGGATCCGGACTACGCGAAGAAGCTCGGCGTCGACACCGATGCCTTGCTGGTGTCGCAGCCCGATACCGGTGAGCAGGCTCTCGAGATCGCCGACATGCTGATCCGATCGGGTGCTCTCGACATCCTCGTGATCGACTCGGTGGCGGCATTGGTGCCGCGCGCCGAGATCGAGGGTGAGATGGGCGACAGCCACGTGGGTCTGCAGGCCCGCCTGATGAGCCAGGCGCTGCGCAAGATCACCGGTGCCATGAGCAACTCGGGCACCACGGTCATCTTCATCAACCAGCTGCGCGAGAAGATCGGCGTCATGTTCGGCTCTCCCGAAACCACCACCGGTGGTAAGGCATTGAAGTTCTACGCCTCGGTTCGCCTCGACATCCGCCGTATCGAGACCCTGAAGGACGGAACCGACGCTATCGGTAACCGCACCCGGGTCAAGGTGGTCAAGAACAAGGTGGCACCGCCGTTCAAGCAGGCCGAGTTCGACATCATCTACGGCAAGGGCATCAGCCGCGAAGGCTCGTTGATCGATATGGGCGTCGAGCACGGCTTCATCCGTAAGTCGGGTTCGTGGTTCACCTACGAAGGTGACCAGCTCGGCCAGGGCAAGGAGAACGCCCGCAAGTTCATGCTCGAGAACCCGGACGTGCGGGACGAAATCGAGAAGAAGATCATGGAGAAGCTGCAGATCGGCGCGGACGTCACCGCAGAGGAGCCCGCAGCTGCTCCGGTCGACTTCTAACCTGTTGTCGCTGTGCAGCAGCGAGACGAAGGCGGCGGCACCGAGGCGCAGGCGAAAGATGTCTGCCTTCGGTTGCTGACCGACCGAGCGCGCAGCAGGCACGAACTCGAAGCGAGCCTGGCCAAGAAGGGCTTCACCGCAGAAATCGCGAACGCTGTTCTCGACCGGCTCGAGAAGGCCAAGCTGGTCGACGACGAATCCTTCGCTCAGCAGTGGGTCCAGTCCCGGCACAAGTACTCCGGCAAGGGCAAACGTGCATTGAGCATGGAGCTCCGCAACAAGGGAGTCAGCAACGAACTCGCTGTGCATGCACTCGATCTGATCGATGCCGACGACGAGCGTCAGCGCGCAGCCGAGTTGATACGCAAGCGATTCCGCACGCTGCAGTTGCCCGATCCCAGCGGACCCGATGCTCGAACCGAGCGAGACAAGGTTGTGCGCAAGCTGGTCGGCATGCTCGCCCGCCGCGGCTACTCGCAGTCGATGGCATTCGCAGTGGTCAAAGAGGAGCTCGACTGCGCAGGTGCCGATACCGAAGACTTCGACGGCCCCGACTCGATGTGATCGTCCACCTCGAGCCGGTGCCGTCGAGAAACAGTAAGGCCCGCAACACCATCGGTGTTGCGGGCCTTACTTGTCGACGGCCTCGACCAGTTGCAGTGTCGTGTGGGTCAGGCTGCCTGACCACCGTCGAGAGCCGGAACCACTTCAGTCGCGCCGGCCTTGCGCTTGCGAGAACGCAGACGACGTTCGACCACGGTGGCCAGCTTCGTCAAAGCGGAGTTGATGATGATCATGATGACGGCGACAATCACCAACGACGGCAGGTAGTTGCTGTAGAACGCGCCCACCTGCTGCCCGGAACGGACGACTTCGACGTAACCGATGACGTAACCCAGCGCCGAGTCCTTCAGTGCCACCACCATCTGCGAGATGATCGCCGGAAGCATGGCGGTGACGGCCTGGGGGAGCAGAACCAGGAGCATGACCTGGCTCTTGCGCATGCCCAACGCCGACGCGGCTTCGCGCTGGCCCTTGGGCAGGGAATTGACGCCGGCACGCACGATCTCGGCAATGACCGAACCGTTGTACAGGGTCAGGCCCGTGACCACCGCAGCCAAGGCCAGGTACTTGACCTTGAAGACCTCGTAGTCGGCATAGACGGCGTACAGGAAGATCATCAGGATCAGCACCGGAACGGCGCGGAACACCTCGACGAATGCGCCACTGATCACTCGCACGACTCGATGATCGGACAACCTGCCGATACCGAGTACGGCACCGAGGATCAGGGCGAACACGATCGACAGGGCCGCTGCCACCAGCGTGCCCTGAATACCGGGCAGCAGATAGGTGGTCCACGTGGTCGATTCGAGGAACGGATCCCACTTCTCAGCGGTCAACTGCCCCTTCGAGTCGAGCGCCCGGTAGATCAGAAACGCGATCCCCAGCGAGACGACTGCAACGACCACGGTCAGAATGCGGTATCGCAGTACCGCTTTCGGGCCCGGGACGTCGTACAGAACTGCTACTGCATCACTCATCATGACACCGCCAATCGCTTGCTGATGTAGCCGAACAGCAACCCGGTCGGGAGCGTCAGGATCATGAACCCGAGTGCGAAGATGCCACCGACGACGAAGATCGCGGCCTCGTTCTCGATCATTTCTTTCATCAGGAACGATGCCTCGACCACACCGATGACGGACGCGATCGTGGTGTTCTTCGTCAAGGCGATCAGAACGCTACCGAGCGGGCCCACCACTGCCCGGAACGCCTGTGGGAGAACGACGATGCTGACGTTCTGGGTGAAGGTCATGCCCAGAGAGCGACCCGCTTCGGCTTGACCGACGGGGACGGTGTTGATGCCCGATCGCAGTGACTCGGCCACGAACGACGCCGTGTACACGCTCAAGCCGAGTACGGCGAGTCGGAAGTTGTTGTCCACCAAGCCTGTCGGCGACGACTGCGAAGCCAACGAGACACCCAGGGTCTGGAAAAGGCCGAAGGAGGTGAACAGAATGATCAACGTCAGTGGAGTGTTTCGGAAGATCGTGACGTACACGGTGGCGATCGCTCGCGCAATCGGGATCGGTGACACGCGCATGGCTGCGACCACCGTGCCGATTATCAGCGCACCGACCGCCGACAGCAGTGTCAACTGGATCGTCGTGATGAATACCTCGACGAGTTGACTGCCGTATTTGCTCAAAAGGTTCAAGGTGCCTCAGGTCCTTACGGCTCAGAGAGAATTCAGGCCGCCGAGTACTTCTGCTCGGATTGCGCAGCGGTACTCGGCGGCATCAGAGATCAGTAACGATCGACGGTGGGTGCCTCGGGCAACGGGTAACCCGATGCACCCACGGTGTCGTTGAACGCCTGCTCCCAGGCACCGCTGGAGATCATTTCCTCGATGGCGTCGTTGATCTGGTTACGTCCTTCGGTGTCGTCCTTGTTCAGGCCGATGCCGTAGTTCTCCGTGGTGAACGGCTCACCGACCACCTTGAGCTGGCCCGGGAACTGAGCGGCGTAACCGGCGAGGATGATGTCGTCCGTCGTCACCGCATCGATGGAGTTGTTGTTGAGGGCTTCGACGCAGGCGGAGTAGGTGTCGTAGTTCTGTAGCTGCACGCCGGGGTACTCGTCGGCGATGTTCTGCGCCGGAGTCGAACCGGAGACCGAGCAGAGCCTCTTCCCTTCGAGAGAAGCAGGTCCGGTGATGTCGGTGTTGTCGTTGCGAACGAGCAGCGACTGTCCCGCCACGAAGTACGGTCCGGCGAAACCGACCTTCTCCTTACGCGTATCGGTGATCGAGTAGGTGGCGACGATGTAGTCGACCTCACCGTTCTCGATCAGCGTCTCGCGCTGGGCCGAGGGGGATTCCTTGAACTCGATGTTGGCCTCGTCGACACCCAGCTGACCGGCAACGTACTTGGCCACCTCGACGTCGAATCCGCTGAACGTGCCGTCGGGGTTGCGCAGCCCGAGGCCGGGCTGATCGAACTTGATACCGACGATGAGGTTGCCGGCCTCTGCGCTGCTGGAGATGGTGCGTGCTTCCTCGCCGCCACCGCAGGCGGTGGCGACGATGGACAGAGCGGCGATGGCGACACCGAGGCGGATCGGGCGGGTGATTCTCACTGTGAATGTCCTTAAGGATCGGGTGGTGTGAACGGAATGAACGGTGCAGCGGGTCAGTGGCCGAGAATCTTGCCGAGGAAGTCCTTGGCTCGTTCGGACTTGGGGGATTTGAAGAACGTCTCCGGATCGGTGTCCTCGACGACGGCTCCGTCGGCCATGAAGATGACGCGGTCGCCTGCCTTGCGAGCGAAGCCCATCTCGTGGGTGACGACGAGCATCGTCATGCCCTCCTTGGCAAGCGAGGTCATGACGTCGAGTACCTCGTTGACCATTTCGGGGTCGAGGGCCGAGGTGGGCTCGTCGAACAGCATCACCTTGGGGTTCATGGCGAGAGATCGAGCGATGGCGACACGCTGCTGCTGACCACCGGACAACTGGGCGGGGTACTTGTCGGCCTGGTTGGCGATGCCCACGCGTTCGAGCAGAGCCAATGCGCTCTTCTCTGCCTCGTCCTTCTTCTGCTTGCGCACCTTCATGGGCGCGAGCATGACGTTCTGCAGAATCGTCTTGTGCGCGAACAGGTTGAACGACTGGAACACCATGCCCACGTCGGCACGCAGTGCGGCCAGGGCCTTGCCCTCGGCGGGGAGCAGGTCTCCGTCCACCTCGATGGCACCGGAATCGATCGGTTCCAACCGATTGATCGTCCGGCACAGGGTCGACTTGCCCGATCCGGAAGGACCAACGACGATGACGACCTGTCCGGCCGGCACTTCCAGGTTGATGTCCTTGAGGACGTGCAGATCACCGAAATGTTTGTCGACGGATTTGAGCGAGATCATCGAAGGTGCGCCCGGCGGGGGAGTCGATGCCGGCGCGTCGGTGGCGTGCGTCATAGATCGAAACCCTATGCGTAGTTTCCTCGCCGACCGGTGTTTTCGCCCGTCATCTTCGATTATGTAATGGAAACTTTACTGACGGTCTGCATCGGCCCTGGACAGTCTCCGGTGGAGCCCTCGACCCCGGCGTGTCGGTCGGTGCGGTGGACGTACCCTGGAGGGGTGCAAACGAGTGTTTTTCCGACCGTGGACGTGACCGAACGCGGGGTTACCGAGCCCGTACCGCTCACCGACGGGTCGGCGGCAGGTGCCCGCAGCTACGAAGTGCGTACGCACGGTTGTCAGATGAACGTCCACGATTCGGAGCGGCTGTCCGGACTGCTCGAGGAAGCGGGCTACGTGCCGGCGGACTCGGGCACCGATGCGGATCTGGTCGTGTTCAACACGTGCGCGGTGCGCGAGAACGCCGACAACAAGCTCTACGGCAACCTGGGCATGTTGCGGCCCGCGAAGACGCGCAATCCCAACATGCAGATCGCTGTCGGTGGCTGCCTGGCGCAGAAGGACCGCAACACCGTCGTGGAGAAGGCACCGTGGGTCGACGTCGTCTTCGGCACCCACAACATCGGGTCGCTGCCGGTTCTGCTCGAGCGCGCCCGGCACAACGAACAGGCGCAGGTCGAGATTCTCGAATCTCTCGAGGCCTTTCCCTCCACCCTTCCCGCGAAGCGAGAATCCGCCTACGCCGGCTGGGTGTCGATCTCGGTGGGCTGCAACAACACCTGCACGTTCTGTATCGTCCCCGCATTGCGCGGCAAGGAAATCGACCGCAGGCCGGGTGACATCCTCGCCGAGGTACAGGCTTTGGTGGATCAGGGCGTCCTCGAGGTGACTCTGCTCGGCCAGAACGTCAATGCGTACGGTGCCTCGTTCGCCGATCCGGACATGCCCCGTGATCGCGGCGCGTTCGCCTCGCTGCTGACCGCTTGCGGCTCGATCGAGGGGCTGGAGCGGGTGCGCTTCACGTCGCCGCACCCCGCCGAGTTCACCGACGACGTCATCGAGGCCATGGCGTCGACCCCGAACATCTGCCCCACCCTGCACATGCCGCTGCAGTCCGGATCGGACCGAATCCTCAAGGCCATGCGCAGGTCCTACCGGCAGACGAAGTTCATGGGCATCATCGACAAGGTGCGTGCGGCCATGCCGCACGCGGCTGTCACCACCGACATCATCGTCGGCTTCCCCGGCGAGACCGAAGAGGACTTCGAGCAGACCCTCGACGTGGTGCGACGGGCGAAGTTCGCCAACGCCTACACGTTCCAGTACTCGAAGCGCCCGGGCACCCCGGCGGCCGACATGCCCGACCAGGTTCCCAAAGAGGTTGTGCAAGAACGGTATCTGCGGCTGATCGCGTTGCAGGAGGAGATCGTTCTCGCGGCCAACCAGGCGCTGATCGGTACCGAGGTCGAACTGCTCGTCGCCACCGGTGAAGGTCGCAAGAACGCGGCAACCCATCGGATGAGCGGGCGAGCCAGGGACGGCCGACTCGTCCACTTCGCCGTGGACGCCGACAGGGCGAGCGAGATTCGTCCGGGTGACGTCGTCACGACCACACTCACTGCAGCCGCCCCGTACCACCTCATCGCCGATGCCGGCGTGCTCACCCACCGCCGTACGGCAGCAGGAGACGCCCACGAACGCGGAGTGATGCCGAAGACGGCACCGATCGGCGTCGGCCTCGGACTTCCCTCGATCGGCGCACCGGCGCCGCTGACGCCAGAGACAGGATGCACCGCATGACAGAGACAGACGGACCCGATCGCGTCGTACCCTCTCGATCCGCAGAGGAACTCGGGCGGACCGAGAGGGCGGTGATGACCGAACTGGATCCGGGCGCGCGGGCCATGGTGGTGGCCGGGCTGGTCATGGTCCTGCTGTTCACGTTCGCGTTGCCGCACACCGGATCGGCCAGCGGGTTCGACGTGCTCACGGGCAGCGATGCCGCAGTTGCCGAATCGATCGCACTGCCGTCGCGCGTCTTCGTCGTGCTCGTGCTCACGTTCGGTGTGGTGATGTCGGTGCTCGCACTCGTCACCCGTATCTGGGCGCTGGCCTGGGCTGCCCTGGCAGGGTGTGCGGTGTCGTCGGTGTACGGAATGTTCTCGATCTGGACGCGGCAGACCGTGCCGGACAACGTGCAGGGCGCCGGACCGGGAATCGGCCTGATCATCGCGTGGATCACCGTCATCGCTCTGACGTTCCACTGGCTCAAGGCCGTGTGGAAGAAGACGAACGCCCAACTCGCCGCCCAGGAGCAGCGACGCATCGCGGCCGCGTCGGGTGAACAGAAGCTCCGACTGTGGGACGGCCACTCGGCCCCGTAGGCCCGAACGGCCGTCCCCGGTCAGCGAATCACAGTTCGTCGACTCACAGTTCGTCGACGGCGCTTTCCGCCGCGTCGGCCCACTCGCGCCACTGCTGGGCCTGTGCCAGCGCACGCTCGGCATCCTTGGTCTTGCCTGCTGCGTTCGCCTTCGCGGCCTGATCCTCGAACTGAGCCACCCGTTCGCGGAACTGGGCCGCGCGGGCAACGGCCTCGGGGTCGGAGCGACGCCACTGCGACTCGACCGCGTCGTGCACCGACTTCTCGATCGCGCGCAGTTTGCCTTCGAGTTCCTGCATCTTCTCGCGCGGGACCTTGCCGATTGCATCCCACTTGTCCTGCAGATCGCGCAGCGCCGAGCGGGCAGCGTCGAGGTCCTTGCTCGGGTCGATGTGGGTCTTGGCCAGCAGGGCTTCCTTGGCCTCGGCGTTGGCCTCGAACTCGGCGTCCCGCTCGGAGGCCGCGGCGTTACGGGCGGCGAAGAACACGTCCTGTGCGGCCTTGAAGTTCTTCCACAGAGCGTCGTCGGCATCACGAGGAGCGCGGCCGGATGCTTTCCACTCCACCAGCAGATCGCGGAACGCAGCTGCGGTGGGACCCCAATCGGTGGACGACGACAGGGCTTTGGCCCGCTCGACGAGTTCTTCCTTGCGAGTCTTGGCCGCACCGCGCTCACGATCGAGATCGGCGAAGTGCGCGCCGCGGCGACGATTGAAGTTCTCCCGAGCCTTCGAGTACCGCTTCCACAGGGCATCGTCGATCTTGCGGTCGACCCCGCGAATCGTCTTCCACTCGTCGAGGATTTCGCGTAGCCGATCTCCCGCGTGCTTCCACTGGGTCGATTCGCTGCCGATCTGTTCGGCTTCGACTGCGAGAGCTTCCTTGCGTGCCGTGTGTTCGGCGCGTTCGAGCTCCTTCTCGTGCTTGGCCACCGCTGCTGCGGCGTCCGAATGCTCGACGACCGCGTCGAGTCGCCTCGCGAGCAGATCGAGGTCACCGATCACTGCCGCAGTCGGCAGGCTCTCCAGCAGCGCGGACGCTGCGGCCTTGGTCTTCTTGGCGTCGCCTGTACCGGAGGTCAATCGAGCTTCGAGCAGACCGACCTCGGTGGCCAGATCGTCGTAACGCCGACCGAAATGGGCGAGCCCTTCCGCTGCGTCTCCGGCTTGCCAGGACCCGATCTGCCGCTCGCCGTCGGAGGTGGTCACCCACGCCGTACCGTCGTCGTCGACTCTGCCGAACTTGCTGGGATCGCTCGCAGGCGTGACCGCCGGGATTGCCGTGGGGACGTGGGAGGGCGTGGGGTGAGGTTTGGCACCGGCCGAACCGCCGGGCCGAGGAGAACCGGTACCGGGACCCGCGGGCCTGGGTCCACCACCGGGCTTCGGTCCACCGCCCGGCTTGGGTCCACCTCCGGGCTTGGGTCCGCCGTGGTTCGCCGCATCGGGAGCGGTGGCACCGGGGGGCTGGGCGGGTGCATCCGAGGACGGAGCCTCGGGGGTGGTGGGGGTACCGGCGTTCGGGTCGGTCATTGTTCCTCATCTCTGCCGCGCGTCACGGCTGCCTCAATCGCGATCTGGACACCATTGAACTAGGTGACGACCGATCGGACCATTGAAACAGCTCAGACGACTCGAGGTGGACCCGTCCGGCCAAGTCGCACCAGCGACTAGCGTGGTGCTCGTGTTTCGTGCCGCGGCCCTGGTGCCCTCTCCGCCGTTGTTGGTCCCCGAACTGATGGGCGCGGGGGCGGCCGAGACAGCAGATCTTCGGGCCGCCGCCGTCAGCGCCACGACACACCTGGCGTCGACGGTCGACCGCTGGATCGCCGTCGGCGTCGATCGCACGTCCTCCACGTTCGGCGAGGCCACGGTCGGCACGTTGCGAGGATTCGGAGTCGACGTGGTGGTGAGCCTGTCCGGCGCCGCGGATCAGACTGCGGCAGACCCGGACCTGCCGCTGGCCGTTCTGATCGCGGGGTGGCTGCGAGGAGTGGCTGCGCCCGACGACGCGGTCGAGGTCCGCACGATCCCGGCCGATGCGAGCCCCGAGTGGTGCGCCGAGTTCGGCGAGAAGCTGCGCCGAGAGTTCGACGCCTCGGCGGAGAGCTGGGGCGTGCTGGTGCTGGCAGACGGGGCGAACACGCTGACTCCGAAGGCCCCCGGATCGTTCGACGAACGCGCCCAGGAGGTCCAGCACCGGATCGACGATGCCCTCGCGGCAGCGGACGTCGACGCGTTGGCCGGTCTGGAACCGGACCTGTGCGCATCGCTCGGTGTCGGCGGCCGAGCGGCGTGGCAGGTGCTGGCAGCACTCGCCGGAGCCGATGCGAAGACGACGACGGAGCTCTACCGAGGTGCCCCCTTCGGCGTCGGATACTTCGTGGGGACCTGGTCTCGTGACTGACGGGGCGAGCGATCCGGCCACGACTCCGGTCGCGATCATCGGCCCGACGGCCGCAGGTAAATCCGATCTGGCTCTCGATCTGGCCGAGAAATTCGGCGGCGAAATCGTCAACATCGACGCGATGCAGCAGTACCGGGGAATGGACATCGGGACCGCGAAACTGCCAGTCGCTCAGCGGCGGGGGATTCCGCACCATCAACTCGATGTGCTCGAGGTCACCGACATCGCCACGGTCGCGCGGTATCAAGCGGCTGCGGTCGCCGACGTCGAGGACATCAGATCGCGCGGATTGCGCCCGATCATCGTCGGGGGATCGATGATGTACGTGCAATCGTTGCTCGACGAGTGGGCCTTTCCGGCAACCGACCCCGTCGTGCGGGCGAAGTGGGAAGCAGTCCTCGAACGCAACGGTGTCGAGGAGATCCATCGCGCGTTGACGGCCGCCGATCCCGAGGCTGCCGCGTCGATACTGCCCACCGACGGCAGGCGCATGGTCCGGGCGCTCGAGGTGGTGGAGCTGACGGGGCAGCCGTTCGCGGCCTCGGCTCCGAAGATCGGCGCACCTCGCTGGGGCACGGTGGTGCTCGGAGTCGACCGCGACACGGCCGAACTGGACGAGCGGATCGCCGAGCGCACGCGACAGATGTTCGAGACCGGACTGCTCGACGAGGTGGAGGGGCTGCTCGGTCTGGGGCTGCGTGAGGGCGTCACTGCGTCGCGCGCGATCGGGTACGCGCAGGCTCTCGACGTGTTGGCGGGGGAGTACGACGTCGAGTTCGCGCGCGAACGGACGTTCATCGGAACCAGACGCTACGTGCGACGCCAACGCTCGTGGTTTCGCCGCGACGACCGTGTCCGTTGGCTCGACGGTGCGTCGCCCACGCTGATGTCCGACGCCCTGTCCGCGATCGATCCCTCGTAACCGAGCCCACGTAGACTCGCGGCCATGGAATTCGCCAAAGGCCACGGAACTCAGAACGACTTCGTCGTACTGCCGGATCCGGCAGCCGAGCTCGAACTCACCAGGTCGGCGGTCTCGGTGTTGTGCGATCGACGCCAGGGCCTCGGTGCCGACGGCATTCTGCGCGTCGCCCGGGCCGGTGTGCTCCGAGATGCAGGCGTACTCGATCGAATTCCGTCGGGTGTCGAGCCCGAGGACTGGTTCATGGACTACCTCAACGGTGACGGCACCATCGCCGAGATGTGCGGCAACGGCGTCCGCGTGTTCGCGCACTATCTGCGGGTGCACGATCTCGAACAACGTGACCAGTTCGTGGTGGGTTCGCGGGCCGGTGCACGCGCTGTGACCGTCCACTCGTTCGACGACACCGACGCCGATGTCACCGTGGCGATGGGTGACGTCACTCTGATGGGCTCGAGCTCGGTGACCCTCGCGGGCGGAACGTACGAGGGCGTCGGGATCGACGTCGGCAATCCGCACCTGGCCTGTGTCGACGGTTCGTTGACGCGCGCATCTCTCGGCGCTCTCGACCTGTCCGCACCGCCGACACTGGACTCCGAGTTCTTTCCCCGCGGCGCGAACGTCGAGATCCTGACCAGGCTCGACGACGGTGCCGTCGAGATGCGCGTGTTCGAGCGTGGCGTCGGGGAGACGCGATCGTGTGGCACCGGAACCGTGGCGGCGGCCGCGGCAGCGCTGTCCTACGAGGGTCTCGAGACCGGGGAGGTGAGCGTCGGTGTGCTCGGCGGTCGGGTGCGCGTGAACATCGATCACGTCGGTGCCACTCTGCGCGGACCGTCGGTGCTGCTGGCCCGCGGCGAGATCGACGACCGGTGGCTGAAGGCGCAGTCCTGACGATCGCACCGGCCTCGGCATCCGCCCGGACCGAAACCCGCGTGCATACGCTGGGCTTTTCGTGGATCATGGGTGACGTATGACGAACTCACATGAAACATCCCCTGCGGGCGAACCGGTCGACGACAGTCGCGACGAGGTCGACGGTGCTCCCGAAACCGAATCCGCCTGGACTCGCGAAGAGTCCGACGCATGGTCGAGGCGACTGGCTCGGTCTCCGCTGAACGACGAGAACTCCCCGTCGTCGGGCGACATGCAGCTCGAAGACCGCACCGCGCTACGTCGAGTGGCCGGACTGTCCACCGAACTCACCGACGTCACCGAGGTCGAGTATCGGCAGCTGCGCCTCGAACGCGTCGTGTTGGTCGGAGTCTGGACCACCGGCACGGCCGCGCAGGCCGAGTCCAGCATGACCGAACTGGCTGCGCTGGCCGAGACCGCCGGCTCGGAGGTACTCGAAGCGCTGATGCAGCGACGCGACAAGCCCGACGCCGCGACGTACATCGGTTCCGGCAAGGCCAAGGAAGTGCGCGACATCGTCCTCGCGACCGGTGCCGACACGGTGATCTGCGACGGTGAACTGACGCCTGCTCAGCTCAATGCGCTGGAGAAGGTCGTCAAGGTCAAGGTCATCGACCGCACCGCGCTGATCCTCGACATCTTCGCCCAGCATGCGACCTCGCGAGAAGGCAAGGCGCAGGTCGCCTTCGCCCAGATGGAGTACATGTTGCCCAGGCTCCGCGGCTGGGGTGAATCCATGTCGCGGCAGGCCGGTGGACGTGCGGGCAGCAACGGTGGTGTGGGTCTGCGCGGACCGGGTGAGACGAAGATCGAGACCGACCGTCGACGCATCCGCGAGCGAATGGCCAAGCTGCGCCGCGAGATCAAGGGCATGAAGCAGGCCCGCGACACCAAACGCGAACAGCGCCTGAGCGGTACGGTGCCGTCCATCGCGATCGTGGGATACACGAACGCGGGCAAGTCGAGTCTGCTGAATGCCCTGACCGGATCCGGTGTGTTGGTCCAGAACGCGTTGTTCGCCACCCTCGATCCCACCACGCGCAAGTCGACCCTCGAAGACGGCCGCGAGATCGTGCTGACCGACACCGTCGGCTTCGTTCGGCACCTTCCGACTCAGTTGGTCGAAGCGTTCCGCTCGACGCTCGAGGAAGTCACCGATGCAACCCTGCTGCTGCACGTGGTGGACGGATCGGATCCTCTTCCGATCGATCAGATCAAGGCCGTGCGCGAGGTGATCACCGAGGTTGTTCGCGAGCAGGATGCGAAGATGCCGCCGGAGTTGTTGGTGGTCAACAAGATCGACGCTGCCGATCCGGTACAGCTGACCCAGCTGCGCGGATTGCTCGACGGTGCCCGGTTCGTCTCGGCCAAGACCGGCGAGGGAATCGACGCCCTGCGAGATCACCTGGCCGAGATCCTCTCCGAGCCGGACGTGTTGGTCGACGTACTCGTGCCGTACACCCGTGGCGATCTGGTCGCGCGCATCCACACCGACGGCCGGATCGTGAAATCCACCCACGAGGAAGAGGGCACGCGCGTGGAAGCGCGTGTGCCGCAATCGCTCGCGGCAGCGCTGGTCGAGTTCACGGCAACCGTTCCCACCGCCTGATCTCGGTGGGGCCACGGCTGGTGGTGTGCGGAGCGGCCGCGGCTGCGGTCGCCACGACGGTCGCGTTCTCGGGGCCTGCCTTCGCAGCTCCGATCGAGACCGAAACGTATTGTCGACCAACCGATCCTGGTCTCGCCGAGTTGTCCGGCCTGACCTCGATCGACGGGGTCCTCTACGCAATCGGCGACAGCGGAGCCGATGATCGGGTCGCGGCGCTCGGTGCCGACTGCACGGTCGAGCGATGGATCGACGTTCCCGTTGACCCGTACGACGTCGAGGACCTGACGTCGTACGACGGCTCGCTGTGGTTGGCGGACATCGGCGACAATCAGATGCGACGCGACACAGTGGCATTGACGCGCATGGACCCGGCATCGGGTGCGGGCGAACTGTACCGACTGACCTACCCGGACGGCGCACACGACGCCGAGGCGATCCTGATCGAGCCCGGTGGTAGACCGGTGATCGTCACCAAGGAACTCTCGGGCGTGAGCGGGGTGTATGTACCTGCAGGCGACGAATCCGTCACCGATCTGAGCAGTCCAGGGCCGACGCCGATGCGCAAGGTCGGAGATCTGGCGTTCACCGCAACGGACACGGTCGGTGGGCCGGCGTTCGTGGTCGGATCGATATTGGCGACCGGGGGAGCGGTGAGCGCCGACGGCAGCGTCGCCGCGGTGCGCACGTACACCGACGCGTACCTGTTCGATTCGTCCGATGGCAATATCGCGTCGGCGTTGGTCGATCCTGCCACGCCGCGGGCAGTGATGGCATTGCCCGATCAACCGCAGGGTGAGGCACTGGCGTTCCTCGACGACGGAAGTCTGCTCCTGGCGTCGGAAGCGGGTTTCGCTCCGACGGACGGAAGCCTTCCGCCGATTCTTCGATTCACGGATGCGCGGTCTCTCGAACTCGCTGTTCCGGAGCCCACCGCCGCCGAATCCAGTGCGCTGGAGTCGGTGTCGCCGACCTCGAGCGCAGATCGGTCGCCGCAAACGCCGACAGCGACGGACTCGGAATGGGAGTTCCGAGCGGCCGTCGCTGCCGGTGTGGTGCTGATCGCCGGAGCGGTGGGATTCACCGTCCGGCGATCGATGCGTTCTCGTTAGGCGTCGCAGGAGTGGAGCCTGCGGAACGACCTATGCGTCGCAGGAGTGGAGCCTGCGGAACGACTTATGCGTCCAAGTCTGCTTCGACGAGGGCGACGACCTTGTCGAGTGCTGCCTGGTCGTCGCTGCTGACGGTGACTTCGGTGCCCTTGGTGGCGCCGAGCGTCATGATCATCAGGGCCGAACCTGCATCTACCGGCTCCGAGTCGGCCACTGCGAGGGTGACGTCTACGCCGGCTTCGGCGACGGCGTCGGCGATCAGTGCTGCGGGGCGGGCGTGCAGCCCGATCGAGGATCCGACGGCGACTGTGGTGCTGGGCATGGTGCTCCTTCGTAGTGGGGTTGTTGCGATCGTAGCGAGTGTCAGACGGTGGCGAGTGCGGGATCGAGTTCGGCGTCGGACGGGGCGTTCTTGCCCTTGACGAACTGCTTGGCCGAGACGACCAGGAACGCCGAGACGATGGTGCCCGCTGCCAGCGAAAGGATGAACCACAGGATGTTTCCGATCGCGAAGAACACGAAGATGCCGCCGTGGGGTGCGCTGAGGGTGACGTCGAACGCCATGATCATCGCACCGGTCACTGCGCCGCCGGCCATCATCGAGGGGATGACGCGGAACGGGTCGGCCGCGGCGAACGGGATTGCGCCCTCGGAGATGAATGCAGCTCCCAGGAACCACGCGGCCTTGCCGTTCTCGCGTTCGGCTTCGGTGAACAGGCGTGCGCGGACGGTCGAGGCGAGTGCCATGGCCAGTGGCGGCACCATTCCGGCGGCCATGACCGCTGCCATGATGCGCAGCGACGCGGTGTCGGTGACCGACAGGCCTGCGGTGGCGAATGCGTAGGCTGCCTTGTTGACCGGTCCGCCGAGGTCGAAGCACATCATCAGGCCGAGAATGATGCCGAGGATGATGACCGAGGAACCGCTGAGGCCGTTGAGCCAGTCGGTGAGTCCACTGGTGATCGCGGCGAGCGGCTTGCCGAGCAGCAGGAACATGATCGCGCCGACGATGAGTGTGGCGAACAGCGGAATGATGACGACCGGCATGAGTCCGCGCAGAACTGCGGGGATCTTCCACTTGCTGATCCAGAGTGCGACGAAGCCGGCGATCAGACCACCGACGAGACCGCCGATGAAGCCTGCACCCACCAGAACGGCCACCGCACCTGCGGTGAATCCCGGTGCCAGACCTGGTCTGTCGGCAATGGCGTAGGAAATGTAGCCGGCCAGCGCGGGCACCAGGAAGCTGAAGGACAGCGCGCCGATCTGGAAGAGCACGGCACCGAGGTAGGCGGCGATTCCGCCTTCGGGCAGCGAGGTGATGGAGTTGTTGACGACGATGTCCTCGGCAACTCCGGAGATCTCGTATCCGCCGAGCAGGAAGCCGAGAGCGATCAGCAGACCACCGGCCGCGACGAACGGGATCATGTAGCTGACGCCGGTGAGCAGGATCTGGCGGATGCGGGTGCCCCAGCCGAGTTCACCTGCGGAGTCGTTCGAGCCGGCAGCCACTGCGGTACCGCCGACGCGAGCTGCGTCCGGGTTCAGTGCAGCGCGTAGGGCTTCGGTGAGCATGACGTCGGGCTCGTTGATGGCGCGCTTGACGCCCGAGGAGATGACGGGCTTGCCGGCGAAACGCTCGCGGCCCTTGACGCCCACGTCGGTGGCGAAGATGACTGCTTCAGCTCCGGCGATGATCTTCGGGTCCAGCGGCGTGCTGCCGCTCGAGCCCTGGGTCTCGACGTGCACCGTGACTCCGGCGCGCTCACCGGCGGCGACGAGGGAATCGGCAGCCATGTAGGTGTGCGCGATTCCGGTTGGGCAGGCGGTGACTGCGACGATGTGCTTGGGGGCAGTGGCCTCGGCCGGGGTGGCGGCCGCGCTGTGCTTGGCGGTCGACACGGGAGCTGCCGCAGTGGTCGTCGCGGCCGGCTTGGCAGCAGGGTTGATGACGCCGTCGACGAGCGTGACGATCTCGGTTGCCGAGGACGCGTTGCGCAGCGAGGTGACGAACTCCGGCTTGACCAGGGCGCGCGCCAGGCTGGAGAGCAACTTCATGTGTGCCGATCCGGCACCGGCCGGCGCGGCGATGAGGAACACGAGGTCGGCGGGGCCGTCGGGGGCACCGAAATCGACCTTGGGGTTCAGTCGGGCGAATCCGAGCGAGGCCGAGGTGACCGCTTCGGAGCGGCAGTGCGGGATGGCGATGCCGCCGGGCAGGCCTGTTGCAGACTGCGCTTCGCGGGCCAGAGCGGCGTCGCGCAGAGCATCGGTCTCGGTTGCGCGACCCGCGGAAGCCAGAACGCCTGCGAGGCGTTCGATGACGGCTTCCTTGGATTCGCCGAGATCGGCGTCGAGGAGGATCAGATCCTCGGCGATGATCTGCTGATCTTCGGTGGGGGTGGACATTGCAGGCTCCTAGAGACGATTCGAAGAAGGGGAGAGCGCGGACGGGGTGACGGAGGTGGGGATGTCGAGCGCACGGACCGTCACCGAATTCGGGTGGGTCTGCTCGGGCAGTGGAAGCGTGGTGCCTGGAAGCGCGGTTGCCGCCGTTCCGTAGGCGACGGCGCGGCGAAGTTTGTCTGCGTCGGAACAGTTCTCGGCATCGGCGAGGATGTAGCCGGCGAGCGAGGAATCGCCTGCGCCGACCGTGCTGACCGCGGTGATCGGGGGCGGGCTGGCGTACCAGGAACCGTCCTCGGTGACCAGTACGGCTCCGGCACTGCCCAGAGTGGCCAGTACCGCGCCGACGCCTCGGCCGAGAAGGATCGTGCTGGCTGCGATCGCTGCCGTCGGATCACCCTGCGCCGCTGCACTTTCCAGTTCTTCGGAATCGTACCCGGTGAGTTGGGCGAGTTCCTCGGAATTGGGTTTGATCAGATCGGGTGCCGACGCCGGGAAGGCTGCCGCGAGAGCGAGCAGTGGCTCGTCGGAGGTGTCGACCGCAACTTTCGCCGAGGTGGCGCGCAGCGCCGCGACGAGCTCGGCGTACCAGTCGACGGGCAGACCGGGCGGAAGCGAACCGGAGAGCACCACCCATTCGGCATCGACTGCGAGAGAGAGGATTCGCTCCCGCAGCTCGGTGCGGGTCTGCTCCGACACCGTCGCACCGGGCTCGTTGATCTTGGTGGTGGTGCCACCGACCTCGCTCACCGTGATGTTGGTACGGGCCGGCCCCGACGTCGGAACGGCGGAGTACCGCACGCCCTTGTCGGACATCGCGTCGAGCAGGGGGTCTCCGGCATTGGCCGGGAGTACGGCCATCGCGTCGATTCCGGATCCGCCGAGGACGCGAGCGACGTTGACGCCCTTGCCGCCCGGGTCGGTGGCCGACGTCGATGCCCGGTGTACGCCGCCGCGGACGAGCGGTGCGTCGAGTGTGACCGTCCGGTCCATGCTCGGGTTGGCCGTGAGTGTGACCATCATGCGATCACCACCTCGATTCCTTTGTCGCTGAGATTCTTACGGTCGTTGGTCGAGATGTCGCTGTCGGTGACGATGACGTCGATGGATCCCACTCGGGCGAAGCTCACCAGATGCTCGCGGCCGATCTTCGACGAATCGGCCAGCACCACAACGTGGTTGGCCGCCTCGACCATGGCACGCTTGACTGCTGCCTCGTCACTGTCGGGCGTGGACAATCCGTGCCCGACGCTGATGGCGTTGGTGCCGATGAACGCCACGTCCACGCGAAGCCATTCGAGGGCGCGCAGTGCTTCGTCGCCGACGGCAGCCTGGGTGGTTCCGCGCACCCGCCCGCCGAGCAGTCGAAGACTCACGCTCGGCATGGTTGCGGCCCGGGCGGCGATCGGCACCGAGTTGGTCACCAGAGTCAGCTCGCGGTCGTGGGGAAGCAGGCCCGCCAACCGGCCCGTCGTGGTGCCCGCGTCGAACACCGCACTGCCGCCCACCGGTGGCAGGAAGGACAACGCCGCGGCCGCGATGGCGTCCTTCTGGTCGGCGCGGGTGAACTCTCGCTCGGAGACGCCGGGCTCGAGTGTGGTCAGTGCGGACGCGGGTACTGCTCCACCGTGGACGCGGCGGACGACTCCCATTCGGTCGAGGGTGGCGAGATCGCGTCGCACGGTTTCGGTGGTGACGCCGTACGTGGCCGACAGATCGTTGACGGAGACGCGGCCGTGCGTGCTGATCAGTTCGGCGATGGCGTGTTGGCGTTCTTCGGCGTACACCTGCGTCTCCTTCCCGGTTGATGTTGCTTTATGTTGTTTTACGCCCGTGTGTGTTGACATGTCAAGGGTTTGGAGTAATCTCGGTCACAACACAGGCAAGTGAGTGAGTACGCCACAGCTCGCCGAACAGATGCGATGACCTTTGTTCACGCAGGATCCGAGGAGGACCACATGACGGGATCGGTTAGCACCGCTTCGACCGCACACACCGACACCACAGTCGATGCAGCCGGGGCCGGAGCAGCGCAGACGACACTGCGCGGCACACCCGTCGTGCCCGGCGTCGGATACGGCCCCGTCATTCGTCCCGGTGCCCGACCGTCCATCCCGGCCGACACCGGCGAGGTCGCCGAGGCGGATCGGGAGGCCGAGAAGGCTGTCTTCGACGCCGCAGCGAATGCTGTCGCCTCCCGACTACGCGGTCGTGCGGAACTCGCGACCGGCGCTGCTTCGGAGGTTCTGTCTGCCAACGCCGCGATGGCCACCGACCGCGGATGGCTCGGTGCCGCTCGGTCCTCGATCGCCAAGGGCAGTTCTGCCGTCACGGCAACGGCGGCGGCAACGGAGAAGTTCGCCGCGATGTTCACCCAGCTCGGCGGACTGATGGCCGAGCGCGTGACCGATCTGCGCGACATTCGCGATCGCGTCATTGCCGAGATACTCGGCGTTCCTGAGCCCGGTGTTCCGGTACCCGAGCAACCGTCGGTGCTGTTCGCCGACGATCTTGCGCCCGCCGACACCGCAGGTCTGGACCCCACCCTGATCGTCGGACTCGCCACCTCGCTGGGCGGTCCGACCAGTCACACCGCGATCATTGCGCGCCAGCTGGGCATTCCGTGCATCGTCGCCGTGGCTGGGCTCGACGACATCGCCGCGGGTACGAACGCATCCGTCGACGGAACCAGCGGCCGCATCGATCTCGAACCCGACGCCGACTCGGCCCGCGCTGCCGTCGTGTCTGCCCGTGACGAGCTCGACCGGGTATCCCAGTGGGTCGGTCCCGGAACCACCGCCGACGGCCACGCAGTCGACATTCTCGCCAACGTCCAGGACGGTGCCGGTGCTCGCGCGGCGCGGTCGAGCGCAGCGGACGGCGTCGGTCTGTTTCGCACCGAACTGTGCTTTCTGGACCGCGACTCCGAACCCACCGTCGACGAGCAGGCCGAGATCTACGCACAGGTACTCGACGCGTTCGCAGGCAAGAAGGTCGTCGTTCGGACTCTCGATGCCGGCTCGGACAAGCCACTTCGGTTCGCCACTCATCCCGACGAGGCCAACCCGGCACTGGGCATTCGCGGCATCCGCATCGCCGAGGCCGACCGAGGGATTCTGTATCGTCAGCTCGACGGCATCGCAGCAGCCGCGAAGGCGACCGATTCCTCCCCGTGGGTGATGGCTCCGATGATCGCGACCGCGCTGGAGGCAAAGGATTTCGCTGCCGACGTCCGCGAGCGCGGACTCACTCCGGGTGTCATGATCGAGATCCCCGCCGCCGCTCTGCTCGCCGAACACATCCTCGAGCACGTCGACTTCCTGTCCATCGGCACCAACGATCTGGCGCAGTACACGATGGCCGCCGACCGCATGTCCGCTCAGCTCGCCGGCCTGACCGATCCGTGGCAGCCGGCCGTGTTGGCACTGGTGGCGCACACCGCGGCCGCGGGAGCCAAGGCGGGCAAGCCCGTCGGAGTCTGCGGTGAGGCCGCTGCCGATCCGCTGCTGGCCTGCGTGCTGGTAGGGCTCGGCATCACCTCGCTCTCGGCTGCGTCGGCTGCCGTCGCGCATGTCGGGTCGAAACTGGCAACGGTCACGCTCGCTCAGTGCAAGGAAGCGGCCGCGGCCGCCCTGAAAACGGACAGTACCGCCGCTGCCCGCGAGGCAGTGAGCGCGATTCTCGGCTGATCCAATAGTGTTGCCTTCCATCATGAGAACTCTCGGTTGGACGCTGCACGGAAACGGAAAGACCGTCGACGCCGGGGCGGTGGTCTCGCCCGACGAGCGATTGACGTGGCCCCGCACCATCGGTATCGGAATGCAGCATGTGGTCGCGATGTTCGGCGCGACCCTGTTGGTTCCGACGATCACCGGATTTCCGGTGTCGACGACGCTGCTGTTCTCGGGCATAGGGACGGCGCTGTTCCTGCTCATCACCCGAGGCCGGGTGCCCAGCTACCTGGGTTCCTCCTTCGCGTTCCTGGCCCCGCTCGGTGCCACCCAAGCGAACGGACCTGCCGCCCAGCTCGGAGCCGTGCTGTGTGTGGGCGTCGTACTGGCAGCAGTGGGCTTCGTGGTGAAGTTCGCAGGGCAGCGGGTACTCGACGCGGCGATGCCGCCCGTCGTGACCGGAGCCGTCGTGGTGCTCATCGGGCTGAACCTGGCACCGGCCGCCACCACGTCGTTCGAGGCACAGCCGCTGATCGCAGCCATCACCCTGGTCGCGATTCTGCTGGCGACAGCGGTGGGGCCCGGCCTGATCGGGCGACTGGGAATTCTGCTCGGCGTCGTCGTGGGTTGGGTGTTCGCCGCAGTCACCGGAGGGATCGCGCAACCGCGACTCGACGCACTCAGCGCTGCGAGCTGGATCGGTCTGCCCGAGTTTCGTGGACCGTCGTTCGAGCTGTCGGTGATCCTCGTGGCGCTGCCGGTGGTGATCGTCCTGGTCGCCGAGAACGTGGGGCACGTCAAAGCCGTCGCCGCGATGACCGGCAAGAACCTCGACGATGTGGCCGGCGACGCCTTGATCGCCGACGGGCTGGCGACCACGCTGGCCGGAGCAGGCGGCGGTTCGGGAACCACCACCTACGCGGAGAACATCGGCGTCATGGCGGCCACTCGTGTCTACTCGACCGCCGCGTACTGGGTCGCATCGATCACCGCGACGGTGCTCGCGTTCTCGCCCAAGTTCGGTGCACTGATCTTCACCGTGCCCGACGGGGTCATCGGCGGCGCAACCCTGGTTCTGTACGGCCTCATCGGGCTGTTGGGCGTACGCATCTGGACCGACGCGAAGGTCGACTTCACCGATCCGGTCAATCTCATGGTCGTCGCTGCCGCGCTCGTCGCCGGAATCGGTGACCTGACGCTGTCCGTCGGATCGGTCGAGCTCGGCGGTATCGCGTGGGGTTCGGTCGGCATCCTTCTCGGGTACCCGATCGTCTCGGCGCTCGCGAGAAGCGCGGGCAAACGCGCACGGTAGCGGGGTCGGTCACGAATCGCGCGCGTTTTGGTCATCGACCTCCGTGACGTCCCGAACGTACTGTTGGAGCGTGACGTCAGTCGTACCGACGACCGCGAATGACACCGTTCACAGGTCGATGTCGGTATGCACCGAACAAGGAGATCTGCGTGGAACGCACACTTTTCGAGCCCGAGCACGAGCTGTTCCGGGAGTCGTACCGGAAGTTTCTCGATCAGCACGTAGCGCCGAACCATGCGAAGTGGGAAGAGCAGAACATCGTCGACCGCGACGTCTGGGTCGAGGCCGGTAAGCAGGGCTTCCTCGGAACGGCAGCGCCCGAGGAATTCGGTGGCGGCGGAGTCAAGGACTTCCGCTACAACGCCATCGTCACCGAGGAAACCACCCGCGGCGGATACAGCGGTATCGGCTTCACCCTGCACAACGACGTCGTCGCGCCGTATTTCATCGACCTTGCCAACGACGAGCAGAAGCAGCGCTGGCTCCCCGGATTCTGCTCCGGCGAACTGATCACCGCGATCGCGATGACCGAGCCCGGCACCGGAAGCGACCTGCAGGGCATCAAGACCAAGGCTGTCCGTGACGGCGACGACTGGGTGCTCAACGGCTCGAAGACGTTCATCACCAACGGAATCAACGCCGACCTGATCATCGTCGTGGCCTGCACCGACCCCGAGAAGGGCGCACAGGGCTTCAGTCTGCTGGTCGTCGAACGCGACATGCCCGGATTCGAGCGCGGCCGCAACCTCGACAAGATCGGCATGAAGGCTCAGGACACCGCCGAACTCAGCTTCACCGACGTGCGCGTGCCCGCCGCCAACCTGCTGGGCGAGGAAGGCATGGGCTTCATCTACCTCATGCAGAATCTGCCCCAGGAACGCCTGTCGATCGCCGTCGTCGCGGCCGCCGCGATGGAATCCGCGCTCGAGATGACGATCCAGTACTGCCGCGACCGCAAGGCCTTCGGGAAGTCGATCGGCAAGTTCCAGAACACCCGATTCGTGTTGGCGGAGTTGGCCACCGAGACCACCGCCACCCGCATCATGGTGGACAAGTTCATCGAACTGCTCAACGAAGACAAGCTGACCGTGCAAGAAGCTGCCATGGCGAAATGGTGGACCACCGAGAATCAGGTCAAACTGATCGACCGGTGCCTGCAGTTGCACGGTGGCTACGGCTACATGAAGGAATACCCGATCGCCAAGGCGTACATGGACTCCCGTGTGCAGACCATCTACGGCGGCACCACCGAGATCATGAAGGAGATCATCGGCCGCGGATTGAATCTGTGATCCGCTGATCCGAAGCACGCTAAGGGCCGCAGCACATGTGCTGCGGCCCTTCGCATGTCACTGCCGTGACGATCTCTACAGCTTGCGCATCACGGTCACGACCTTGCCGAGGATCGCGGCGTTGTTGCCCGGAATGGGCTCGAACAGCGGATTGTGCGGCAGCAGCCACACCTCGCCCTTGGACCGCTTGAACGTCTTGACGGTGGCCTCCCCGTCGATCATCGCAGCGACGATGTCACCGTTGTCGGCCACGGACTGCTGACGAACCACCACCCAGTCGCCGTCGCAGATGGCCGCGTCGATCATCGACTCGCCGACCACCTTGAGCAGAAACAGCGAGCCCTGACCGACCAGCTCGCGGGGGAGCGGGAACACGTCCTCGACGGCCTCTTCGGCCAGGATCGGACCGCCGGCTGCGATCCGGCCAAGCACCGGCACGAACGTCGGGGTCGGCAACCGATCCTGTTCCTCGGACGCCGAGGAACCGTCGACCGCGGCGGCAGCCTGGTCGGCCTGCACCTCGTCGAGACCCCGGACGTCGACGGCACGGGGACGGTTGGCGTCGCGCCGGAGGAAGCCCTTGCGCTCGAGGGTGCGCAGCTGGTGAGCAACGGAAGAGGTCGATGTCAGACCGACCGCATCGCCGATCTCGCGGATGCTGGGCGGGTAGCCGCGCTCGGTGACCGACGCGCGAATGACCTCGAGTACCTTCCGCTGCCGCTCGGTCAGACCCGCACTGATGTCGGTGCCGACCTCCATTGCCTTGGACGTGGGTTCCGCGGCCGGCTTTCCTGCTGCGGCCTTGGTGGCGGTGGCCTTGGCTCCGGTCGTCCTGGAACCCGTCGTCGTGGAACGCGTGGTCGACCTCGTCGAGGTCTCGTCCTTCATGCTGTCGGCCTCCTGCTGGTGTCCTGGGATCCGGTCTGCGGGGTAGGTCTGCGCGGACTGGAGTTGATGGTGTCGACTCGTGTGGCGTGTGGTTTCTGACACGAATCTAGCGTGTATCAGCTGTTGAATCAAACATCTGTTCGACTCGTGTCGCGTTTTCTGCAGACTTTGTCGGAGGCTCGTGATAGAACTTCGAACAAGCGTCCATCGAACGCCTGATCGAACAATCGATCCAACGAGCGAAGTCGAGGTTCCGATGACCATCATCACCGATCGCCCCACCGCCGCCGGTGTCCGTGCCCGGTCCACCGTCGTCGAGCGTCGTCGCCGGGCCCGTCCCGTTCTGCGGAGTCCCCTCGGGATGCACGGCGTCACCACGGTGCCTCGCACACAGAGCGCACCGTGCCTTCCGGTCCTCGACCCGTCGTGGACCGACGTCACCGACCGCGAGGATGCCGATCGCGAGTTCGACGCGACCTCCGCGCACTTCGCGAGCCAGCCGGTTCGACTGCGATCGCTGGTGTTGTGGATGCTCGCAGTGGTCGTCGTGGCCGGTGGTCTGATCGGCATCGCGAACCTGCGAGCAGTTGCACCCGATGCAGGTGTGCAGCCGGCCGGTGTGGTCGAAGTGCACGACGGGGCTCTCGTCGAGTACACGACCGGCAGATGACCACCGCCCCCGTCGGGTTCGAGAAGGCTGAGTATCCTCGGTGGACTGCCCCGATGTGCGTGCTCGTCGTCGGAGCATCGGCTACGACGGAGGGTCCCTCATGCATTGCCCGTTCTGCAGGCATCCCGACTCACGCGTGGTCGATTCGCGTGAGATGGACGAGGGACAGGCAATCCGGCGGCGTCGCTCCTGCCCGGAGTGCGGTCGTCGTTTCACGACCGTCGAGGCAGCAGTGCTTGCAGTCGTGAAGCGCAGCGGCGTGACCGAGCCGTTCAGCCGCGAGAAGGTCGTCAAGGGAGTTCGACGCGCGTGCCAGGGCAGAGATGTCGACAACGATGCGCTGAACCTGCTGGCACAGCAGGTCGAGGACGCAATCCGTGCAGCGGGATCAGCGGAGATCCCCAGCAACGAAGTGGGATTGGCCATTCTCGGTCCGCTCCGTGATCTGGACGAAGTGGCGTACCTGCGCTTCGCCTCCGTGTACCGCTCGTTCAGTTCGGCCGAGGACTTCGAGAAGGAAATCCACGAACTGCGTAAGCACCGCGAGTCCGCCGACATCGACTGACAGTTCCGCCCGTCAGCGGCTCTGGTCCGAGATCGCCTTCTCGATGCGCTTCTCGGAGACCGGATACGCCGTACGAATCCCTTGGGCGAACAGTCCCACGCGCAGCTCCTCGATCATCCAGAACAACTCCTGCACCCCGGAACTCTTCTTTCTGCTCTCCGGAAGCGAATCCAGCAGTCGTCCGTACGACGCGTACACCCGATCGAGTACATCCATCGCCGCCGCGTCACGGCCTGCGCTGCTCGGCAGAGTGGCCAACCGCTTCGTCGCCGCCGCGAGATAGCGCGGCAGGTCCGCCAATCTGCGAGAACCGAACTCGGTGACGAATCCGCGAAAGATCAAGCCGTCGAGCTGCTCCCGAACATCGTCTGCCGGCTCACCCGAGGCTGATTGCAGTTGCGCCGACAAAGCCAGGGCAGCGGTCAGCACAGGACGAACCAGGGCGAGGACCGCGGCGGTACGCTGCGGAACCTCCGCGTGCACGAGCGCCCTGAGCTTGTCGAATGCCTCGGGATCTCGTACCGGTCCACCGTGCGCGTCCATTGCTTCCTCGACCGCGAGAACCCGGCATTCCTCGAGCAGTGCATCGACTCCGCCGTACGGATTCTGGCCGAGGGCAAGCCGTTCCGCCGTCGGTAATCCGGCCAACAGTGCTTTGGTGCCCTTCGGCGCAGTCGACAGCAGCAGAGCCCTGGTTCCGGAACGCATCGCTGCCCGCTGCTGAGCAGGGGTGCTCAGGACTCGAACCGCCACGCCCGGTCCTTCCGGCACCAAAGCCGGATAGCCGGTGACCTTCTGGCCTCCCACATCTCGGGTGACGGTCGACTCCAACCGTCCCAGCGTGCTCGAGGTCCACGCCAGCGAGGGCGCACGCTCGGCGTCACCCACCGCGCTGGCCACCTGACGGCCGACCTCACCGGACAAACCGGTACGCAGAGCGGTCAGATCCTTGTTGCTGCCCAACACCTTTCCGGACGGATCGACGGCCGCGAACGTCATTCTCAGGTGCTCGGGGAGTGCCGCAACATCGAAGTCCTTCGCCGTGATGTGGCACTGGGCCGCCCGCGAGAGCTCACGGGCCAATGCCGTGACCAACGTTTCGGCGCGGGGCCGCATGACCGCCAACGCCGCGGCTGCGAAGTCGGGGGCCGGTACGACATTGCGGCGCAACGCTTTCGGAAGCGTCTTGATCAGTGCGGTCACCAACTCGCCGCGCATCCCAGGGACCAGCCAGTCGAAGCCCACCGGCTGTACCTGAGCGAGCAGAGCGATCGGAATTCGTGCGGTGACGCCGTCGGCCGCCGTGCCCGGCTCGAACTGGTAGGTCAGGGGAAACTGGATCTCGCCCTGTCGCCATGCGTCGGGATACGCGCCGGTCAGTACCGAGGCCGCGTCGGAGTTGACGACGGTGTCGGTGGTGAAGTCGAGCAGCGCCGGGTCCTGTCTGCGGGCCTTCTTCCACCAGGTGTCGAAGTGCCGTGCCGACACCGCCTCTGGGGCGATGCGGGCGTCGTAGAAGTCGAACAGAGCGTCGTCGTCGACGACGATGTCTCGCCGTCGGGCGCGATGTTCGAGTTCACCCACGTCGTCGAGCAGTGCCCTGTTCTTGTGGAAGAAGGCATGCTGGGTCTTCCACTCGCCCTCCACCAGCGCATGTCTGATGAACAGCTCTCGGGACGCCTCGGGGTCGATACGGTGATAGTTCACCGGACGTTGCGTCACCAACGGAATGCCGTACAGCGTCACCCGCTCGTAGGCCATCGCCGATTCACGCTTGATCGACCAATGTGGTTCCGAGTACGTCCGCTTGACCAGATGCGGTGCCAACCGCTCGGCCCACTCCGGTTCGATGCGAGCAGCCATACGGCCCCACAGGCGCCCGGTCTCGACCAGCTCGGCGGCCATGACCCAGCGCGGGGGCTTCTTGAACAGACCCGAACCGGGGAATATCGCGAAGTGAGCTCCGCGCGCGCCGAGGAACTCGCATTTGTCCCCCTCCCTGAGTCCGACGTGCGAGAGCAGCCCGGACAGCAGCGACTGATGCAGGGCGGTCTCGGTGGAATCGGCGTCGGGCACCGTCCACCCGAGCCCGCGGGTGATCTGACGCAGTTGGCCGTGCAGATCCTGCCACTCGCGAATACGTAGGTAGTGCAGGAACTCTGTTCGGCACATGCGTCGGAACTGGTTGGAGGACAATTCGTTTCGCTGCTCGCGCAGATACGTCCACAGTTTCACGTACGCCAGGAAGTCGGAGTTCTCCACTGCGAAGCGTGCATGCTTCTCGTCCGCTGCCTGCTGATGCTCGGCGGGCCGCTCCCGAACGTCCTGAATCGACAGGGCCGCCACAACCACCAACGCGTCGCGAAGAGAGCCGTTGCCGTTGGCCTCGACGAGCATCCGAGCCATCCGAGGATCGACCGGCAGTGCCGAGAGTTCCCGGCCGATCGGGGTCAGCTCTGCAGTGCCGTCCTTGGTGGCCGGCTTCAGCGCACCGAGTTCCTCGAGCAGTCCGATTCCGTCCCTGATACTGCGCGGATCGGGCGGTTCGACGAACGGGAACGCGTCGATCTTGCCCAGCCCGAGTGCGGTCATCTGCAGGATGACCGACGCCAGGTTGGTGCGCAGTATCTCCGGCTCGGTGAACTGTGGACGTGACTCGAAATCCTCTTCGGAATACAGCCGGATGCAGATGCCGTCGGCGACGCGGCCACAGCGGCCGGCCCGCTGCCGCGCCGACGCCTGGGAGATCGGCTCGATGGGGAGTCGTTGCACCTTGGTGCGCAACGAATATCGCGAGATGCGGGCGGTACCGGGGTCGACCACGTAGCGGATGCCAGGGACCGTCAGCGATGTTTCCGCGACGTTCGTCGAGAGCACCACGCGTCGGCCCGAATGCGGGGAGAACACTCGGTGTTGTTCGGCCGCAGAGAGTCTCGCATAGAGAGGAACGATCTCGGTGTTGCGGAGATTGCGATCGTTCAGGGCGTCGGCGGTGTCGCGAATCTCGCGTTCACCGGACAGGAACACCAGAATGTCGCCGTCGCCCTCGGCCATCAGCTCGTCGACGGCCTGGCAGGTCGCGTCGACGGGGTCGAGATCGATCGTGGTGTCCCCGGCGTCGACGGTCAGTGGCCGATAGCGCATCTCGACCGGGAACGTGCGACCGGAGACCTCGATGATCGGCGCGGGCACGCCGTCCCGCGCGAAGTGCTGGGCGAACCTTTCGGGGTCGATCGTCGCTGAGGTGATGACGATCTTGAGGTCGGGACGCCGGGGGAGAAGCTGCGCCAGGTAACCCAGGATGAAGTCGATGTTGAGGCTGCGCTCGTGCGCTTCGTCGATGATCAGGGTGTCGTACTGTCGCAGCAGTCTGTCTCGCTGGATCTCCGCCAGCAGGATGCCGTCGGTCATCAGCTTGACGAGGGTCGAATCCGAGGACTGGTCGGTGAATCTCACCTTGTAGCCGATGGATTCACCCAGGGGCTCGCCCACCTCCTCGGCGATGCGTTCGGCCACCGTGCGGGCAGCGAGGCGTCGAGGCTGAGTGTGGCCGATCGAACCGCGAATTCCGCGGCCCAGTGCGAGAGCGATCTTGGGAATCTGAGTGGTCTTACCCGAACCGGTCTCACCGGCGACGATGACGACCTGGTGTTCGGCGATGGCGGCAGCGATGTCGTCCTTGCGCAGACTGACCGGAAGCGACTCGGGGAACTCGAGGGTCGGCACCGCCGCCCGGCGATTGGCCACTACCGTCTCGGCGCGGGCGACATCGCGTTCGAGAGCGGCCAACGCGTCGTCGGTACGAGCCTTGTCCAGTCGCCGCCGCAGCCGGTTCTCGTCCCGGATCGTGACGTCTGCCAGACGTGTGGCGAGAGATTTTCGCTGACCGGACAAATTCGAGGTAGACATACTCGCTCCAGGATATCCGCATCGACGCAACCGTCGTGAATGGCGGCCGAGACTGTGCCAGGATCGCCGTATGAGCATCGTGCACGATGTCACTGCCGAACCGCGTACGCCGGTACCGATCAGGATGCTGCGGGTGCTGTTCGCGGATCGGTGACGCTCTACATGGTGATCACCGGGATCATCTACGCGGTGTTGCCCGCGAACATCGATGTCGGTGTCGCGGATCCGTGGACCGACAACGTGGTGCATCGAATCATGCCCGTGGTCCTTCTGCTCGACTGGATTCTCGCTCCACCGCGTCGGCAGATCTCCGAGTAACGCAGCCTGACGTGGTTGCTCTTCCCGCTGGTCTATGGGATCTACACCCTGATCCGTGGACCCGTCGTCGACTGGTACCCGTATCCCTTCCTCGACCCGAGGGAACGGGGATACCCCGCGCTTGCCGTCGGGCTGGTGGTGTTGACCGTCGCTTTCGCGCTCATGGCGCTGGCAGTGAATGCTCTCGGACGGCTCGCGGGACGGTGGAGGCACGGATCGGTCTCGAGCGAATCGGACTCCACTACTGTGTAGCGCATGTCTTCCGACCTCGATCCAGCGGCCACCACACACTCCTCCGCGCTGTGGCACGGCTTCGCCGACATGGGCAACGTCACCGCCAGCGGGCCGTTCGTCGTCTCGCGAGGCGAGGGTGCGTACATCTTCGACAACAAGGGAACGAAGTATCTCGACGCGACCGCCGGTCTGTGGTTCACCAACGTCGGTCACGGCCGACGCGAGATCGCCGATGCCGTTGCCACACAGCTGAGCTCGATCGCTCACTACTCGAACTTCGGCGACTTCGTACCCGAGACCACGCTGGCCTTGGCCGATCGTCTCGCTGCCATCGCACCGGTTCCGGGTAGCAAGATCTTCTTCACCTCCGGTGGCTCGGACTCCATCGATACCGCCGCGAAGCTCGCGCGCCGCTACTGGGTCGAAATGGGACAACCGGCCAAGAAGATCATCGTCGGACGACAGAAGGCCTATCACGGCATGCACGTCGCCGGCACCGCGCTGGCCGGTATCCCGGTCAACAAGGAGAACTACGGTGAGCTGATGCCCGACGCCAAGACAGTGGCGTGGGACGACGCGAAGTCGCTGCTGGCGCTGATCGAGGAGGTCGGTGCCGAGAACGTGGCCGCCTTCTTCTGCGAGCCGGTCATCGGTGCCGGCGGAATCTACCTGCCGCCGGAGGGCTACCTGCGCGAGGTGCGGCAGATCTGTCGCGACAACGACGTGCTGTTCGTCGCGGACGAGGTCGTCACCGGATTCGGTCGGATCGGCGGCAGCTGGTTCGCCTCCACCCGGTTCGAGCTCGAACCCGACCTGATGACGACCGCCAAGGGGTTGACGTCCGGGTACGTACCGATGGGTGCTGTCTTCATCGCCCCGAAGATCGCCGAGCCGTTCTTCGCGGGCGGCGTGTGGTGGCGACACGGGTACACCTACGGCGGCCACGCCGGAGCGGCCGCGGCAGCGATGGCCAACCTCGACATCATCGAGCGCGAAGAGCTGCTCTCGCACTCCAAGCGCATCGAGGCGGCCCTGCACACCCACCTCGCGCCACTGGCCGCACACGACCGAGTATCGGAGATCCGCAGCGGAATCGGTGCTGTTGCCGCCGTGCAGCTCGCCGACCCGGCCGAAGCATTGCCTTTCGTCAAAACGCTTCGGGCACACGGGGTCTCCGGCCGCGCCGCCGGCCAGGGTGCGATGCAGATCTCGCCTGCATTCGTCATGACCGACGCCGAGATCGAAGAGTTGGCCGCGCGGATCCTCAGCGCGCTCGGCTGAACCGAAGTCTGCCGAGCAGCTGCTTCCCTCGCGACAGCGGGGGAGCGGGTGCCGGTGTCGGCTCGTCGGAGACAGCCGCGAAACGACGGTGCAGCTGCTCGCGCACTTCCTCGGGCGCGTAGGCACGACGCTTGCGCTCGGATCGAACCACCAACGCCCCGGTGGCCGCGACACCGACCATCCCGGCGAGACCGACAGCCTTCCACACGTTCATCCGGCCACCGTACCGTCACGAGATCTAGGGTGTGGACCATGAATCCGTCGCGAATCAGCCTCGATACCGCAGTCGAGGCCACCAGAACGGGCGACATCTGGATCTTCCGCGGACAGTCGAACGCCGATCGCGCAATCCAGGCACTGACCAACAGTCCGGTCAATCACGTCGGCATGTCCGTCGTGATCGACGACCTGCCTCCGCTGATGTGGCACGCCGAACTGGGGAAGTCGTTGCAGGACATGTGGAGCGGCAACTTCCAGCGCGGAGTGCAGCTGCACGATCTGCGAGCGGCCGTGACCCAGTGGGCCACGAAGTACGAACAGCGGTGCTGGCTGCGACAATTGGACGGATACGCGGGTCGTTCCGCAGGCTCCACCCCGTCCGTGACGAAAGAGCAGGAGGACGCCCTGCTTCGCACCATCGCCCGCTTGGACGGCACAGCCTTTCCGACCACCGCCTCGCTCGCCGGTCGTTGGTTCCGGGGCCGAGTCCCCACACTGCGTCGCAGCCAACGTGAGGGAGCAACCCTCGAAACCGCCTACTGCGCAGAGGTGGTGGCCATGACCTACGACGCGATGGGTCTGCTCACGGGCAACAAGAAAGCCAACTGGTTCGACCCAGGAAAGTTCTGGAGCGGCGATCGACTCCCACTCGCCGACGGTGTTCGTCTGGGCGAGGAAATCGAAGTGGACGTACCCGTCACACGCTGATCGACGCGTCCGCCGCGGTACGTCCGCCCAGCTCCACCCATCCGGCTTCGAAGGTAGTGTGCAATCGAGATCCGGCTCCCTGCAGGATGTTCAGGCTCCGGCCGAGTTCACCGGTCAGCCGGACGGCGGCAGCGCCGGTCGCTTCGTCCTCGGCGATACCCATCATCGGTGCGAACATGCGTGACCGCAGCGCGCCGTGCTCCTCGTCGGTCCAGGCCCAGACGTAGTGGTGCCCGCTGTCGTACGCACTCGGGTCCGCTGCCGTCACCTCGGCCGCGTCCTGGACCTGATGGAAGGTGAAGTGCGGAGTCCAGTCGGCTCGGGCCCGAACCCAGGTGTGCTCGCCCTCGTAGCGGATGTTCAGCGGCGCGGCAGGAACTGTGAGTACTTCGATCGGGTGTCCCTGCTCGCGCAGCCACCACGAGAGTCCGACCGTGGGATGCCCGGCGAAGGGCAATTCCACGGCGGGCGTGTAGATGGTGGCCGAGGCCGTACCGGAATCGGTGCGATCGACGAACACCGTCTCGCTGAAGCCGAGCTCGGTGGCGAACTGCTGTCGGTCCGCCTCGGCGACGTCATCCGCGGCGACGATGCCGAGGGGGTTACCGAACCTGCCGTCGGCATCGGTGAAAACTCGGACGACGGACACGTCGGTAGCCATGCCCGGACGGTACCAAACGCCGAACGAGGGACCCGCGGTCGCGGATCCCTCGTTCGGTGATCAGGTCGGGTCGACGCTCAGACGGCGGCACCGTCGAGGATTCGCCCTGCTTCGATCGCTTGCGCGACACCCGCGACGATCGACGCGGCGCGGATGGCCTCGAAGATCTTCTCGCGGTCGACGCCCTCGGCGCGCAGCGTCTTCTCGTGTGCTTCCAGGCAGTGGTTGCACCCGTTGACGGCCGAGACCGCGAGCGACCACAGCTCGAAGTCGGCCTTCTCCACACCGGGGTTGCCGATGATGTTCATGCGCAGACCGGCGCGCAGATCGTCGTACTTGCCGTCCAGGTATCCCTTGGTTCGGTAGAAGACGTTGTTCATGCCCATGATCGACGCGGCACCGAGGGCGGCGTTGTACGCCTCGGCCGACAGTGAATCGGCTGCGTCCTCGGCGATCTCCTTCAACGTCGTCGCGGACTTCGACGCTGCGGCCACCGACAGCAGGGTGCCCCATAGCTGCTGCTCGCTGAGCACCGTGGAGCGGGCGATGGAACCGAGATTGAGCTTGAGGTCCTTGGCGTACTCGGGGACGGCGTTCTTGAGGTTGTCGATCGTCATGTCAGACGCTCGCCGTCAGCAGTTCGCCTGCGTCGATGGTGGGATCACCCTTCTTCCAGTTGCAGGCGCACAGCTCGTCGGACTGCAAGGCGTCGAGAACTCGCAGGACCTCGTCCACGTTGCGCCCCACCGAGCCTGCCGTGACCGACACGAACTGGATCTCGTTGTTGGGGTCGACGATGAAGGTGGCGCGGTCGGCCACACCGTCGGCATTGAGAACGCCGGTGGCAGCAGCCAATTCGCGCTTGAGGTCCGACAGCATGGGGAAGGGAAGCGTCTTGAGCTCGTCGTGCTGTGCGCGCCACTGGAAGTGAACGAACTCGTTGTCGACCGACGCGCCGAGGACCTGTGCGTCGCGGTCCTCGAACTCCTCGTTCAGCTTGCCGAACGCGGCGATCTCGGTGGGGCACACGAACGTGAAGTCCTTGGGCCAGAAGAAGACGATGCGCCACTTGCCCGCGTGGTCGTCACTGGTGACGGTGGTGAAGTAGTCGTCGGGCTGCTGGGCGTTCACCTTGGAGAGGTCTCCGCCGATGACGGCGGTGAGGTTGTATGAAGGGAACTGGTCGCCAATTGTCAACAGTGCCATGTGGTCTCCTCGTGTCGGATGATCGCGTCGGTTCCGTATGTGGGCGGTTCGGATCGGTGGCGTGAATGCAGCCGTACGAGCCCGGCCGACCGGTACGAGTGTGCCAAAAATGTGGTGAAAGGTAAACGTGATGAGTGGCACTACACTGATAGGCGTGACCGATCGAAGCTATCAGCCGACCCTGTCGCATCTGCGTGCCTTCGTCGCAATTGCCCGTCATCGCCATTTCGGCAGTGCAGCAACGCAACTGAACATCACTCAGCCGTCTCTGTCGCAAGCTCTCGCCACGTTGGAGCAGGGGCTGGGGGTGCAGTTGATCGAGCGCAGCACCCGCAGGGTCTTGCTGACGTCGGCCGGCGGTCAGTTACTCGGTCGGGCGACTGCGGCACTCGACGCCGTGGACGGATTGGTCGCTACCGCAGCAGGATTGGGCGGTCGGCTGACCGGTGGTATGCGGCTCGGGATCATTCCCACCGTGGCACCCTACGTGCTGCCCGCAGTGCTCCCGGCCGTGCGCGTCGAGTACCCCGACCTCGTACCGAGAATAGTGGAGGATCACACCGCTCGACTGCTCGACGGACTCCGGTCCGGTGCACTCGACGTCGCCGTTCTCGCGCTGCCCCTCGCCGATCCGGGTTTGATCGAAACAGCCATGTACACCGAGGATTTCGTGCTCGCGCTCCCTGCCGAGCACCCTCTCGCGGGGCGTCGGGATCTGACGGTCGCCGACCTCCGCGGTCTCCCTCTGCTCCTCCTCGACGAGGGGCACTGCCTGCGCGAGCAGACCCTGGATCTGTGTCGCTCGGTCGACACCGCACCCGATGCGAGCGATACCCGGGCGACGTCGCTGACCACGGTGGTGCAGTGCGTTGCAGGAGGGCTCGGCCTGACGCTGCTGCCGCGCAGCGCCGTCGAGGTCGAGGTCGCTCGTGCGGGCTTGTCCACCGCAGAGTTCGCCCACCCTGCTCCCGGCCGCACCATCGGTCTCGTTCACCGAGCTTCGAGTGCGCGCGCCGCCGAATACAGTGCGCTCGCAAGTCTTCTCGCCGCAGAGGTCCTCGCCGACAACGCACGTGGACTCAGCCGGGCGTGATCACGATCTCGTCGAACACGATCTCGCCCGCCGCATCGGACTCCGGCACATCGACGACGGCGTCGAGCGACCAGCCGTGGTCACCGTCGGGATCCTCCAACACCTGACGCACCGTGGTGGACTCCGCACCGACGTTCAGCGTGAACAGCGCGGGGCCGCGGGCCGATGGTCCGGTTCCGATCGAGCCGTACTCGGCGAAGAACGGTTCCAGTTCCGTCTCCCAGTCCGGGCCGTCGTCGAGGTCGTCGAGGGCGTTCCACTGTCGGCGCGCCGCCAGATCGACTCGGCGGAAGATCGCATTGCGCGCGAGAATTCGGAAGGCCCGCGGGTTGGCCGAGATCGGACGCGGCACATCGGATCCGTACGCCTCGACGAGCGCCTCCGGCTCGGCACCCGGGTCCGTCAGGTTCTCCCATTCGTCGAGCAAGCTCGAATCCACCTGCCGCACGAGTTCACCCAGCCACTCGGTGATGTCCTGTACCTCTTCGGTTCGAGACTCCGGCGGAACCGTCTGGCGCAGTGTGCGATAGGCGTCGGCGAGATAGCGGAGGACGAGTCCCTCGGACCGCATCAGACCGTAATGGCTGATCAATTCTGCGAACGTCATCGCGCGCTCGACCATGTCGCGTACCACGGACTTGGGGGACAGGCCGACCTCGGAGAGCCACGGATGCGTGCCGCGATAGATCTCGAATGCCGGAACGAGCAGCTCTGCAAGAGGTTTCGGCCACGTGACCTCCTCGAGCAGTTCCATTCGCTCGTCGTACTCGATGCCGTCGGCCTTCATCTGCGAGACCGCTTCGCCGCGCGCGGCGTGCTGTTGCGCCATCAGGATCTGACGCGGATCGTCGAGGGTCGATTCGATGATCGAAACAACGTCGAGGGCATGGGTCGGTGATTCGGCGTCGAGCAGCTCGAAGGACGCGACCGCGAACGTCGACAGCGGCTGATTGAGCGCGAAGTCCGGCTGCAGGTCCACGGTCAGTCGAGCGTGTCGACCGTCGGCATCCGGCTCGTCGAGTTGTTCGACGATGCCCGCATCGACCAGACCGCGGTAGAGCGAGAGTGCCCGCAGAATGTGCTTGCGCTGAGCGGGCCGGGTCTCGTGATTGTCCTCGAGCAGGTGACGCATGGCATGGAAGCAATTGCCCGGCCGGGCAATGACATTGAGCAGCATGGCGTTGCTCACCGAGAACCGTGAGGTGAGCGGCTCAGGACTTGCGGTGATGATCCGCTCGAACGTCGGCTCGCCCCACGAGACGAAACCGTCGGGTGCCTTCTTGCGCTGTACGCGTTTGAGCTTCTTCGGATCGTCGCCGGCCTTGGCCACCAGACGGGCGTTCTCGATGTCGTGCTCGGGGGCCTCGACCACGACGGTGCCGAGGGTGTCGTATCCGGCTCGCCCCGCGCGGCCCGCGATCTGATGGAACTCGCGGGCCCGGAGTTTGCGGGTGCGGACGCCGTCGTACTTGGTCAGTCCGGTGAACAGCACGGTGCGAATGGGGACGTTGATGCCCACACCGAGGGTGTCCGTTCCGCAGATCACCTTGAGCAGCCCGTCCTGCGCCAACTTCTCGACCAACCGTCGGTACTTGGGCAGCATGCCTGCGTGATGCACCCCGATACCGTGCCGAACCAACCTCGACAGCGTCTTGCCGAATCCGGTGGTGAAGCGGAAGGCACCGATGGCCTCGGCTATCTCGGCCTTCTCCTGCTTGGACGCAACGTTCACACTCGTCAATGCCTGAGCGCGTTCGAGTGCCGAAGCCTGGGTGAAGTGCACGACGTAGACCGGCGCGAGGTGCGTCTGCACCAACTCTTCGATGGTTTCGCTGATCGGAGTGGTGACGTAGGAGAACATCAGGGGAACCGGACGCTCGGTGCCCGAGACCACGGTGGTCGTGCGTCCGGTGCGTCGGGTCAGATCGTCCCGGAAGAACGAGACGTCGCCGAGAGTCGCCGACATCAACAGGAATTGAGCGTTCGGTAGTTCGATCAAGGGAACCTGCCAGGCCCACCCCCGATCGGGCTCGGAGTAGTAGTGGAACTCGTCCATGATCACCTGGCCGATGTCGGAGTCGGCACCTTGGCGCAGAGCGAGGTTCGCGACGATCTCGGCGGTGGCGCAGATGATCGGAGCACCGGAATTGACCGACGCGTCGCCGGTCATCATGCCGACGTTCTGAGCGCCGAAGATCTCGCACAGGGCGAAGAACTTCTCGCTGACGAGTGCCTTGATCGGCGCGGTGTAGAAACTCCGAACGCCTGCGGCCATCGCGGCGTAGTGGGCTCCGATGGCCACCATCGACTTGCCCGATCCGGTCGGCGTGGCCAGGATGACGTTGGAGCCGGAGACCAGCTCGATGAGAGCTTCCTCCTGCGCGGGATACAGGGTCAGACCGCGATCTGCAGTCCAGGTGGTGAACGTGTCGAACAGGACATCCGGGTCGACGCCGTCGGACCGAGCGGCGGCGGCATCGGGAATCAGTTCGGTGAGAAGCACCTCTACAGGCTATGTGGGATCGACGGCCGAACCCGCATCGACACCGAGCGTCCGTCGCGACGCCTCAGGTCGCGCTGCGCTCGTCGGAACCCATCGCGCCGAGAACGGCCATCCGGGTGCTGGCGCTTCCGGTGATCATGTCCTCACCGACACCGGTGATGAGCAGGTTGCGCCACCGCACCTCGTCGAAGGTCAGTGACGGTGTGGAATCGATGAAGTCCTCGACGACCTGCAGAAAGCGCATCGGATCGTCCCGGAACGGGAAGTGTCCGGAATTCTCGAACACCTCCAACGTGGAACCGGGCATGGCCGAGTGGGCGAGGCGCGCATGACTGACCGGAATCACCGAGTCCTGGTCACCCCACACGAGCAGAACGGGGAGATTCTCGGTGAGATAACAGCGGTCCAGCATCGTGACCACCTGGCCGCGCCAGTCCACGACGGCGCGCAAGGTCCGCAGATACGCCTCGTACGTCGTCGGGGCCGGGAGCTCGCTCAGCACGCGGATCAGATCCGGAGTGTCGTGCAGGAGCGATCCGGGTCGCAGGGGAGAGCTGTGCAGTTTGCTCAGCAGGCCACCCGCCAGCTTCACCGCCGGGATCGCGCCGGGTAGGCGGAGCAGTTTGACGGCCTCGCTCAGAAACGGCATGGACGCGAGTCGAAGAATGGGATGTACGTCCTTGGTGACGCCACCGGAGGACACCAGAGCCAATCTGTCGACCATGCCCGGGAACTGGTACGCGAACTGCATGGCGACGCCGCCGCCCAGTGAGTGACCGACGACGGTGACGTGCTCGATGCCCAGCACCGAGAGCAGATCGCGCATGCCGTTGGCGTACGCGGCGACGGAGTAATCCGCACGCGGCTTGTCCGAGCGACCGTGACCCAGCAGATCCGGAGCGATGACGGTGTAGTTCTTCGCGAGGTGCGGGATGACTTCGTTCCACGTCTCGGAGTTGTCACCGATACCGTGGATCAACAGCAGAACCGGACCTTCGCCGGCCATGCGGAATGCCCGCCGGTATCCGTGAATGGTCCGGAAGATCAGCCGTGGTTCTTCGTCGGGAACCGGGCGGAGCTTGCGATTGCGCGGATTGGTGCTCATCTGCGCCTCCTGAAATTCCCTGGTGCACCGCGCGATGCGGCACAGAACGGCGACGCCGTGCACGAGTGTGTGGACTTTCGTACCGGAGTACGTGTTGCTACGACTCTCGCACGAGATGACGCTCGGGGCAGAACATCGAGCGTATTTGCGGTTACAGGTATGTTTCGATCGGTCCGGACTGTCCTATATGCCCGACGAATCGATCATGTTCTGTGACCACTCACACTGTCACTGCTCGGTGTTGTCCTCTTCCTCGTCGAGATTTGCCTGCTCGGCCAGGAAGCGCTCGAACTCGGCCCCGAGTTCGTCGCCGCTCGGCAGTGGCTCGTCACTGGCCAACAACGTCGACTGCTGCTCCTGCGCGGCGACATACGTGTCGTACTGACGCTCCAGCGCCTGCACCACCGACTGGACTTCTTCGTTCCCGGTGATGTGCTCGTTCACCTGTTCCCGAACTCGCGCCGCGGCCTCACCCAGGGCGGCAAGCGGCAGATCCAGGTCGGCGGCCTCACCGACGTTCTCGAGCAACGTCTCGGCCGCACCGGGGTAGTCCGTCTGTGCGAGGTAGTGCGGAACGTGCACCGAGAAACCCATGGACTCGTGACCGTGCTGCGCCATCCGAAGCTCGAGCAGGGACGAGGCGCTGCCCGGTACCTGCAGATCACCTGCCCAGCTGTTGCCCTCCTTGACCAGCTCCTTGTCGCTGGCGTGGGCTGTCACACCGAGTGGCCGGGTGTGCGGGATGGCCATCGGGATCGAGCCGAGACCGATGGTGCGGCGCACACCGAGCTGTTCGGCGAGGAGCCTGACAGCGGTGGTGAACTTCTCCCACCGCAGGTCCGGTTCCATACCGGCGAGCAGCAGGAACGGAGTGCCCGACTTGTCCTTGACGGCATAGAGGTTCAGTTCGGGAGCGTCGTAGTCCGAGAAATGATCGGACTTGAACGTCATCGTCGGCCGGCGGGACCGGTAATCGATCAACTCGTCGACGTCGAACGACGCGACCAGCTCCGATTCCAGGCTCTCGCGCAGGTGGGTGGTGGCCAACTTCACCGCGTGACCTGCGTCGGAGAAACCCTCCAGGCCGTGCACCAGGACGGGTCCGACGCCGTCGTTGGAGAAGATTTGCGGTGCCGGAAACTCCAGCTCGTACATCTTCGACTGTTCGGTCATGGCCTGGCCCCTTTCGGATCGACTCGTCGGTACCTCGACGCGAGATTCGAGCCAGAATACGCCGACCCTCGGCTCGCGCCGTGTACGCGCCGACGTCGAACGTGGCGAATCACTACCGACAAGAACAACCGATTGCCTGCCGTTCATTCCCGGACGGTCGCCCATCCTGCGCCGAGGGCTCTCGGTGACTCGAGGCGATCAGCGGTCGAAGTTGGCCAGCGCGCGAATCTTGTTGGTGACGTCGAGGGCGGCGACCTTGTACGCCTCGGACAGCGTCGGGTAATTGAACACGGCATCGACGAGATAGTCGACGGTGCCGCCGCACCCCATCACCGCCTGCCCGATGTGCACCAGATCCGTCGCACCCGACCCGAAGATGTGCACGCCCAGAATCGACCGATCCTCGGTGGAGACGAGCAACTTCAACATCCCGTACGAGTCGCCGGCGATCTGCCCCCGGGCGAGTTCGCGGTACCTCGATACCCCGACCTCGTAGGGGATCGATCCCTTCGTCAGGTCGACCTCGGTGGCTCCGACGTACGAGACCTCGGGGATGGAGTAGATACCGATGGGCTGAACGTCGGTCAACTTCGCGTCGGACTCGCCGAACGCGTGATACGCGGCCAACCTGCCCTGATCCATCGACGTCGCGGCCAATGCCGGGAACCCGATGACATCGCCGACGGCATAGATGTGATCGACCTTGGTCTGGAAGTGCTCGTCGACGAAGATCCGACCCCGGGCGTCCGCCTCCAGACCTGCGTTCTCGAGATCCAGCGCCGTGGTCAGGCCCTGCCGACCGGCCGAGTACATCACCGTTTCGGCCGGGATGCGCTTGCCGCTCGCCAGCGTGGTCACGGTCCCGTTCGGCCCGACGTCGACCGCGGTCACCGCCTCGCCGAATCGGAACGTCACCGCGAGATCGCGGAGGTGGAACTGCAACGACTCGATGATCTCTCGATCGCAGAAGTCGAGCATCGAATCCCGCTTCTCGACGACGGTGACCTTCGTTCCGAGGGCAGCGAACATCGACGCGTACTCGATTCCGATGACGCCGGCCCCGACGACGACCATCGACGCCGGAATGAATTCGAGATTGAGGATTCCGTCCGAGTCGAGCACTCGATAGTCGTCGAACGCGACGTCGGCCGGACGGGCAGGAGCGGTGCCGGTGGCGATCACCACGTTGGCGGCTGCGACGGTGATGCGCTCACCCCGCGTCTCGTCCTCCACGACGATGGTGTGCGCGTCGAGAAACTTGCCGACGCCGGTGATCAGCTCGATGCGGTTCCGGAGCAGTTGCGAACGCACCACCTCGATCTCCTTGCCGATCACGTGCTGGGTTCGGGCCAACAGATCGGCAGGAGTGATATCGGCCTTCACCCGGTAACTCGCCCCGTACAGCTCCCGTTGATTCATGCCCGTGAGATACAGAACGGCCTCGCGCAGCGTCTTGGACGGAATGGTCCCGGTGTTGACGCAGACCCCGCCGAGCATGTGGCCCTTCTCCACGATCGCCACCCGCTTGCCGAGCTTCGCAGCCGCAATGGCCGCCTTCTGGCCACCGGGGCCGGAGCCGATGACCACCAGGTCGTACTCCATGGGTTCAGACATTCGTCATAGTTACCGCTCGCACGCAAAGACTGCGTGCCCACCCGGTCACAACCTTGTGAACTCCATGATTCGGTGCGTCGAACCCATGCAGATGTCGCCACGTGCTGATGCGTTGTGCGAGGCTGAACAGAGCACGAAACACCCGATTTTCAGTGGAGGAACACATGCCGCAGCAGGTCCGCGCCGTCGTCGCCAAAAGCAAGGGCGAGCCCGTCTCCATCGAGACGATCACCATCCCCGATCCCGGGCCCAACGAGGTCGTCGTGAAGATCCAGGCCTGCGGGGTGTGTCACACCGACCTGCACTACCGCGAAGGCGGCATCAACGACGAATTCCCATTCCTGCTCGGACACGAGGCGGCCGGAATCGTCGAGACCATCGGCGACCGCGTCGAGCACGTCGAGGTCGGAGACTTCGTCGTACTGAACTGGCGCGCCGTGTGCGGCGAATGTCGAGCCTGCAAGCGCGGCACTCCGTGGTACTGCTTCGACACCCACAACGCAGCACAGAAGATGACCCTCGAAGACGGTACCGAATTGACCCCGGCGCTGGGCATCGGCGCATTCGCCGAGAAGACCCTGGTCCACGAGGGCCAGTGCACCAAGGTCGCCGCAGACGCCGATCCCGCCGTGGTCGGACTGCTCGGCTGTGGCGTGATGGCAGGTCTGGGAGCGGCGATGAACACCGGCAACGTCTCGCGTGGGGATTCGGTGGCCGTGATCGGCTGCGGCGGAGTGGGCGATGCCGCGATCGCCGGAGCACGCCTGGCCGGCGCGTCGACGATCATCGCGGTCGATCGTGACCCGGGCAAGCTCGAATGGGCACTGGGCCTCGGAGCCACCCACACCGTCGACTCCTCGGTGGTCGACGCCGTCGAAGCAGTCCAGGAGCTCACCGGAGGCTTCGGTGCCGACGTGGTCATCGACGCCGTCGGTCGCCCGGAGACCTGGAAGCAGGCGTTCTACGCACGCGACCTCGCCGGAACCGTGGTGCTTGTCGGCGTGCCGACACCCGAGATGACCCTCGAGATGCCGCTGATCGACTTCTTCTCCCGCGGCGGATCGCTCAAGTCCTCCTGGTACGGAGACTGCCTGCCCGAGCGCGACTTCCCGCAGTTGGTCGATCTGTATCAGCAGGGCCGTCTGCCGCTCGAGAAGTTCGTCACCGAACGCATCACCATCGACGACGTCGAAGCCGCCTTCGAGAAGATGCATCAGGGCACCGTCCTGCGTTCGGTGGTGGTCCTGTGAGCGGGAAGTTCCGCGTCCAGAACGTCGTCACCTCGGGCACGTTCAGCCTCGACGGTGGCACCTGGGACGTCGACAACAACATCTGGCTGGTCGGCGACGACGACGAGGTGGTGATCGTCGACGCAGCGCACACCGCGGCCCCGATCGTCGACGCGGTTGCCGGCCGGACGGTCAAGGCCGTCATCTGCACCCATGGCCACAACGACCACGTGACCGTGGCACCGGAACTGGCCGATACGTTGGACGCGCCGATTCTGCTGCACCCCGCCGACGACATGCTGTGGGAACAGACGCACCCGGGCGTCGGGCACTCGACCCTCGAGGACGGTCAGCGCATCACGGTGGCCGGAACCGACATCCTGGCGCTGCACACGCCCGGGCACTCACCTGGATCGACGTGCCTGTACCTGCCGGAAGCGGGGGAGTTGTTCAGCGGCGACACCCTCTTCTCCGGCGGCCCGGGTGCCACCGGACGGTCGTACTCGGACTTCCCGACCATCATCGGGTCCATCCGTGATCGGCTCTTCGCGCTTCCCGTCGAGACCCGAGTCAACACCGGCCACGGTGACGGGACGCGCATCGGCGACGAAGCACCGCACCTCGAGGAATGGATCGCCCGCGGCAGCTGAATTGCGACACCGCGGTGGGTCGCCTGCCGCGTTCGAGGTGGTCGGAATGAGACAGTGGTGGGACGCCGGAGCGTGTGCTGCGGCGTTCCACCGACCCGAAGAGGACGTCTTGTGAGCCCCGCCGCACGCAGAACCCGCCTGTCCATCGCCGCGACCTCGGCAGCGATCGCAGCTCTCGTGCTGGTCGGCTGCAGTTCCACGGTCACCGGCACTCCCGAGCCCAGCGCGGGTGCCCCCACTTCGACGCCGGAGTCCGGCGTGGATCTGAACACGCTGCTGATCGATCCGTCCAGCTTCCCGGCACCGTACGACGCCCTGGTGCTGCCCCAGCAGGCGATCTCGCAAGCCGCACCCGATCTCAGCGGAATTCCTGCCGGTGCCGAGGTCAGCCCGGCGGGATGCAAGCCTGCCGACCAGGATTTCGGCCCGACGGGCACGGCCATGATCGTCGGCACCGACAACGACAGCCGGTCCACCATCTCGATCGAGTTGACCGCGGTGGACGAACCGCTCTCGGCGCGCAAGGAGCAACTGGAACAGTGCGCCGAGGTGACCGCAACCAAGTCCGGCGCGACCTCGACGGTGACCTCCACTCTGACGCCTGCACCGCCCATCGATGCGGACGACACGTTGGCCGTCCGGCAGACCGTCGCATCGGGAGCAGGCGGCGACGCCGTAACCCAATCGATGCTGACACTGATGGCCCAGATCGACGAAGTGCGAGTGTCGGCCACGTTCATGTCGTTCGGCTCGGGCACGCCCGATGCGATGACCCTCGACGAGCTGTTCACCGCGGCAGTCCAGAAGGTCGGCCAGAGCTGACGCAGCACTAGCAGACGACACCGACACGAATCGGTCGGACACAGCGCCGGCGACGCGATTCATCCACAGCACGGCAGTTCTCCACAGGGCAGTACGAAAGCCCAGGTCGAGACTCTTTCGATCGTCGGGACCCCGGCCAGGATTCTCCGGTATGTACACACCGACGAACTCTCACGGCAACTTCGACTCCCGCCATCGCGTGCGGCTCGGCCACCCGAGCGACCTGATCACCGCGGTACCGGCCATGCTCGGGTTCCACCCGCACCGATCTATGGTGCTCATCGCGGTCAAGGACGGCGGTGCGAGCGTCGGACCCACGATGCGTCACGACCTCGTCCTGGCCGGCGATCACATCGATCGGCGCGCGGGCGGTCACACCCGCGCGACCCCGGAGATGCTCGACGTCATCGCCTACCTGGCCGGCTACTGCGCGATGGAGAACATTCCCGCGGTCATGGCGGTGTTCGTCGACGACAGGCTCGATCGAACCGTCCGGACATCGCATCTACTCGACGTGGAAGCACTGGTGACCGAACTCGACGCCACACTCGCCTCGTTCGGAGTGCAGCTCGGTGAGGCCCTTGCGGCGTCGGAGATCGCCGAATCCGCCGACTGGTGGACGTTGCGCGGACCACAGCGGCACGGCCTGATGTCCGATCCGTCGGCGTCGCCGATGACCGTGGCCCGCGTGCTCGACGGCTACTCCGTCAGACGATCCAGGTCCGAGCTGGCCGAGACCATCGCGCCGGGCCCCGACGCGACCGTGCGGGCCGTTGCCGCCGAGATCTCGCGACAACGACGGGACGGGATTCGATCTCGTACCGACGAGCTGACGTCGGTGCTGTCGTACGTCGCGCGAGCGCCGTACGACACCGAATTGGATCCGACCGACATCGCTCGGATCGCACTCGCGATCGGTCATGTCCAGGTGCGTGACGCACTGCTGGCCCTGACTCTCGGTGACGACGCGGGATTCGTCGAAGAGTTCTGGGCGAGGATGTCCCGCGTCCTGCCGAAGGCCGAACGAGCCATCGCCGCAACACTTCTGGCCTTCAGCGCGTACGTCCGCGGAGACGGACCGATGGCCCGCATCGCGATCGATGCGGCACTGGAAGCCGACGAGAACTACTCGCTGGCGCGACTGCTGGACCGGTCGCTCAGCGCCGGCGCAGGTCCCGATCTCGTTCGGGAAGTGGCCGAGAGCGGCTTCGCGTGTGCTCGCGCCTGCGGAGTTCGGCTCCCCGGCGACCCCTTCGGTCGACGGTGACGGCAGTCGAGTACATCGACGATCGGCAGGCGAGTGGGTCAGCGCGCCGCGTGCGACCGATCGCCGAGCTGTTGCAGGAATGTCCACGCATCGGCCACGATCCGATCGAGATCGGTCAGCTCCGGCGTCCATTTCAACTCCTCGACTGCGCGCGAGCTCGAGGCGATCAACACGGCAGGGTCACCGGCACGACGGGGAGCATGTTCGACGGCGATGGGCAGACCGGTGACGCGCTCGCAGGACGAGATGACCTCGTGCACGGAGAATCCGGTGCCGCTGCCGAGGTTGTAGATGGTGTGCTCGCCCGGTTGTGCGGCATCGACAGCGAGTATGTGCGCCTCGGCGAGGTCGGCGACGTGGATGTAGTCGCGAACAGCCGTACCGTCCGGAGTGGGCCAGTCGGTGCCGAACACCGAGATCTTCTCGCGCTGCCCGAGTGCGACCTGGAGCACGAGCGGAATCAGGTGGGTCTCGACGACGCGATTCTCTCCGAAACCGTTGTAGGCACCGGCGACGTTGAAGTACCGAAGGCTCGTGGCGGCGAGGCCGTAGGCCGCGGCGTACGACGTGATCGCGTGATCTATCGCGAGTTTGGTGGCACCGTAAGGATTGGTGGGGCGGGTGGGTGCGTCCTCGGTGATGGGGGTCTTCTCGGGCTCGCCGTACGTGGCGGCGGTCGAGGAGAACACCAGCTTCGCGGTGCCGGATGCACGAATGGCATCGAGCAACGCCAGCGAGGTGACGACGTTTCCGCTCCAGTACTTGTCGGGCGAGACCACCGACTCGCCGACGAGAGATTGCGCGGCGAAGTGCAGGACGGCGTCGAACCCGCCGCCGATCAGTACGTCCGCGGCGACGTCCTTGATGTCGCCTTCGACGAATGTGGCACCACCGGGCACGGCGTCCCGGTTACCGGTGGACAGGTTGTCCACGACCACGACCTCGTGACCGCGCTCGACGAGCACAGCCGCGCAGACGCTGCCGACGTAGCCAGCACCACCGGTAACCAGAAGCTTCACTGTTCGTTCTCCCTCACACGCGTCCGACGCCGTCGTCGGTGTGAGGTCAGACCTTCTTCACCTGGACGGCGTGCGCCATTTCCTCGGATATGTCGACACCACTGTGTCCTGGCACCGTGATCGTGACCGACCCGGGCTTGGCTTCGACTGTAACCCGAGCATCGGGGACCACGCCTGCTTCGCGAAGCTGAGCGATGACCTCCGGGTCGGACTGAACGTGCTCGGCGAGGCGTCGCACGACGACAGCGGTCGGCTGGCCGACGGGCACATCCGTGAGGCGGATGAGAGCTTCCGGTGCGAGAGTCGACTGGCCGAGACCGAGTTCCTCCAGACCGGGGATCGGGTTGCCGTACGGCGAGGTGGTCGGGTTGTTCAGGACGGTGACCAGACGTCGCTCGACCTCCTCGCTCATCACGTGTTCCCAACGGCACGCCTCGGCGTGCACGTCTTCCCAGCGCAGACCGATGATGTCCACGAGCAGACGTTCGGCCAGACGGTGTTTGCGCATGACCGCGACCGCCAGGCTTCGGCCCTTCTCGGTCAGCTCGAGGTGTCGATCGCCTGCGACGGACAACAGCCCGTCTCGCTCCATCCGAGCAACGGTTTGGCTGACGGTGGGACCACTCTGTTCGAGCCGTTCGGCGATTCTCGCGCGGAGCGGAATCACGCCCTCTTCTTCCAAATCGTAGATCGTCCGGAGGTACATCTCCGTGGTGTCGACCAGATCCTTCACACTCAACCCCTTCGTCGGGCTCGATCCTACCGTCAGCGCCCCGAAATGAGCGCTGCACCCAGCCGCAGCGGGCGCGGCGCACCACAACGGCGTACGCCGTTTCCCATGGCTTCTCACAACGGGACTGTGGGGACAACACCGGAACCCGGCAACACCATCCCGTCCGACAACGTAGTTTTGTCCGTATGTCTGATCAGGCGACACGCGCCGCCGCGCCCATCCCGAACCGCCCCGAGGACATCGTCGTGTGGAGCGCGGATTACCTCGGCTACCGGTGGAGCGACGACCACCCGATGAATCCGACTCGACTCGATCTGACAATGGCACTCGCCACCGACATCGGCCTGCTCGCGGGCGTCGAACTCGTCGAGCCCACTGCCGCGCCCGATTCCGAGCTCCTCCGATTTCACACCAGCGCCTACATCGAGGCCGTCAAACAGGCACCGTCGCAGGGCCCGGCTCTGCGAGATCCCGACGACGTCGTCCACGGACTGGGTTCCGACGACAACCCGGTGTTTCCGCAGATGCACGAGGCGAGCGCCATGCTCGCCGGTGGTTCTCTGGCCGCCGCCCGCGAAATCGCGTCGGGACGTGCTCGACGCGCGGTGAGCATCGGCGGCGGCATGCACCACGCGATGGCCGACTGGGCCTCCGGCTTCTGCGTCTACAACGACGCCGCGATCGCCATCTCGTGGTTGCTGGACAACGGGTTCGACCGGATCGCCTACATCGACGTCGACGCTCATCACGGGGACGGCGTTCAGGCGGCATTCCTCGGTGACCCGAGAGTGCTCACCGTCTCGTTGCACCAACATCCGGCGACGCTGTGGCCGAACACCGGATGGTCGACCGAGGTGGGAGCCGAACGCGGTGAGGGAACCTCGATCAACGTTCCATTGTTGCCCGGCACCGCGGATCGGTTGTGGCTGCGCGCGTTCCACGCGATCGTGCCGGGTGCGATCGCGGCGTTCGCGCCTCAGATCATCGTCAGCCAGTGCGGTGTCGACAGCCACCGCGAGGATCCCCTCGCGGACCTGGCCCTGACCGTCGACGGCCAGAATGCGGCATTCCTGGCCATGCGTGATCTGGCGGACAAACATTCCGAGGGTCGGTGGTTGGCCGTCGGCGGCGGAGGGTACGGCTTGGTGCGCGTCGTTCCACGGGCCTGGACCTACCTCATCGCTGCCGCGCTCGGTCGCGACATCGACCCGATGTCGGCGTTGCCGGACACGTGGCGGGAGCGAGTACGGACCATGGCACCGAGTGTCGACCTCCCGCAGACGATGGGTGACGGGGGAGACGTCGACTATCCCGCCTGGGACGGACCCGGGGGATCCCTCGCCGGGACCGACGGCACCGACAGGGCGCTCGAGCGCGTCGACTCGGCCATCATCGCCACCCGTCGAGCAGTATTTCCACTGCTCGGACTCGATCCGGAGGACCCGCGTGACTGATCCGACCGACAGCCCCTCGGACGAGGAGCCGGCCGTTGCGGCGTCGGACCCGAGTGACAAGGAACCGCGCGACCAGGAACCGAGCAACCAGGAACCGAGCGACAAGGACCTGGCCAGAGAGCGAGCGGAAACATCCTTTCCGCGGCACTGGGTTGCCGACGTCCTGACCTCCGACGGCGGTGTGGTGCACCTGCGTCCCATCGTCCCGTCGGACTCCGAACGGATCGTCGCATTCCACGGCCGGTTGTCCGAGCGGACGAGATACCTGCGGTATTTCGGCCCGTACCCCACGATGCCGCAGCGTGACGTGCTCAACTTCACCACGGTCGATCACCACGACCGGGTGGCGTTCGTCGCAGTGCTCGGTGACGACATCATCGCGGTCGGCCGCTACGAGCGACTGCCCGAGGGAGACGGCAACTCCGCCGAGGTGGCCTTCGTCGTCGCCGACGCACACCAGGGTCGCGGGCTGGGTCCGATCCTGCTCGAACACCTCGCCGGAGCGGCCGCCGAGAACGGTGTGAACATGTTCGTCGCCGAGGTGCTCGCCGAGAACCGGAACATGGTCACCGTCTTCCGCGAAGCGGGATACCAGGTCAGCCGGTCCTTCGAGGGTGGTGTGCTGCGACTGGAGTTCGCCATCGACCCCAGCGAAGCTCTGCTGTCGGTGCGCAATTCCCGTGAGCGTGCCGCCGAGGCCCGCAGTGTGCGCAATGTACTGAGCCCACGATCGGTGGCCGTGATCGGAGCGTCGACGGACAGCTCGAAGGTGGGCAACGCCGTTCTGGCGAATCTGCTGGCGGGCAACTTCACCGGGCCCGTCTATCCCGTCAACGCCGACCATCGTTCGGTTCGCGGGGTCCGCGCCTACGCCACGGTGCACGACATCCCGGATCCGGTCGATCTTGCGATCGCAGCGGTACCGGCCGATGCGATCGACGCGGTACTCGACGACTGCCTCGACAAGGGCGTCAAAGCGTTGCTGGTGGTGTCGGGTGGATTCGGCGAGACCGGACCCGCGGGGCAGGAGAGCGAGCGCAGGCTGGTGCTCGCGGCGAGGGCGCACGGAATGCGGTTGATCGGGCCCAACGCGCTCGGTGTGGCGAACACCGATCCCGAGTTCGGTCTGAACGCCACTCTGGCTCCGCATCTGCCCACTCCGGGCAACGTCGGGTTCTTCTGTCAGTCCGGTGCCCTCGGCATCGCGATTCTGGACGAGGCCGCCAACCGCAGGCTCGGACTGTCGACCTTCGTCTCGGCCGGAAACCGCGCCGATGTGTCCGGTAACGATCTACTGCAGTACTGGGATTCGGACCCGGCCACCGAGGTGATCCTGCTGTACCTCGAGAGCTTCGGTAATCCCAGGAAGTTCACCAGGATCGCCCGACGGGTGGCGCGCAGCAAGCCCATCATCGCGGTCAAGAGCGGCCGCGGGGCCGTGCCGCCCGCACATGCGATCGGTGCCGACATCGACGACTCCATCGTGCGCGCACTGTTCGCTCAGGCCGGAGTCATCCAGGTCGACACCATCTCGGAACTCTTCGATTGCGCGGTGCTCTTCGGAAATCAGCCGCTGCCCGTCGGACCGAGGGTTGCCGTGGTGGGAAACTCGACCGCGCTCGGGGTGTTGGCGGTCGACGCTGCGCGGGCCAAGGGCTTGCATGCGAGCAGCCCGATCGACGTCGGTCCGCAGGCCGGTCCCGAGGATTTCGCCGCGGCCGTGTCGTCGGCACTGGCCGCGTCGGACATCGACGCTGTCATCGTCGTGTTCGTACCCCCGGTGGCGGTGGAGGTGGAGCCGTTCGCGACCGCGCTCGGCAACGCCGTCCGTGGATCCGACAAGCCCGTACTCTCGACGTTCCTCGCTACCGAGGGCATTCCGGACGTCCTGGCGGTCCGGGGGCCGGGTGGATACCCCATCCGCGGTTCGGTGCCCTCGTACTCGAGCCCGGAGCGAGCGGTTGCCGCCCTCGCCGCCGCGTGGCGCTACTCCGCGTGGCGGTCGCGACCGGTGTCGAACCTGGTCCGGCCCAAGAGCATCGATTCCGAACGCGCCAAGCAGCTGGTCGAGGGCTGGCGTTCGGCAGGCAGTCACGGACGGTGGCTCTCCGACTTCGAAACCGCCGAGTTGCTGGGCTGCTACGGACTCGACGTCGTCGCTTTCCGGACGGTGACCGACGAGGACGAGGCCGTCGCAGCGGCAGACGAACTCGGCTACCCGGTGGCGGTCAAGGCGACCGGTGAACGGTGGCGGCACCGGCCGGATCTCGGTGGAGTGCGCCTCGACATGGCGGACGCGTCCGCGGTGCGGGTGGCGTATCGCAATCTGGCGGCAGACTCGGGCGAGCCGTTGTTGCACGTCCAGCGCATGGCGGTCAAGGGAATCGGCTGCGTCGTACGCGTACAGGACGACCCGTCGTTCGGATCGCTCATCTCGTTCGGTCTGGCCGGCGTCATCTCGGACCTGCTGGGCGACCGTGCCTATCGGGTACTTCCGCTGACCGAGGACGAGGCCGCGCAGCTGATCGACGCGCCCAAGGCGGCTCCGCTGCTGTCCGGATATCGCAATGCGGTGCCCGTCAACAAGAATGCCCTGATCGACCTCGTGCAGCGGATCTCGGCACTGGCAGAAGATATCGCCGACATTCGCGAGATCTCGTGCGAGCCGGTTCTGGCGTCCGCCGACGGCGCACAGATCACCGATGCGCGCGTTCGCATCGGTCCGGAACCGACCAAGGCCGATCTGGGCCCGCGTCGATTGCGCTGACCGAGACCGGCTTCGAAAAGGCAGAAGCCGAGGCGACGTCCCAGGGGGAGAGGACGTCGACTCGGCTACCGCACGAGGTGGCGCGAGCGGGATGATCACCGCTGCGCCACCGGTCGGTGGTGACGTTCAGCTGGCGTAGGACCGCAGCTTCTCGGCGCGGTCGCCCTGCCGAAGCTTCACCATCACCTCGCGCTCGATCTGACGGACACGCTCACGGGAGAGCCCGAAGAGCTTGCCGATCTGATCGAGGGTGCGGGGCTGTCCGTCGTCCAGGCCGTATCGGAGACGGATGACCTGCTGCTCCCGCTCGTCGAGAGTGCCGAGAACGACGCGAACGTCGCTGTGCAACAGTCCGGCGATGACGGCATTCTCCGCGGACGTCGCCTCGGAGTCCTCGATGAAGTCGCCGAGGGGTGCTTCCTCGTCGCTGCCCACCGGCATGTCCAGGCTCACCGGGTCGCGGCTGTGGTCGAGCAGGTCGGCGATCTTCTCCACCGCGATACCCGATTCGCTCGACAGCTCCTCGTCCGTTGCCTCGCGGCCGAGCTGCTGATGCAGTTCACGCTTGATCCTGGCCAGCTTGTTGACCTGTTCGACCAGGTGGACAGGGAGCCGGATCGTGCGGCTCTGATCTGCCATCCCGCGGGTGATGGCCTGACGAATCCACCAGGTCGCGTAGGTCGAGAATTTGAAGCCCTTGGCGTAGTCGAACTTCTCCATCGCGCGGATGAGTCCGAGGTTGCCCTCCTGGATCAGGTCCAGCAAGGGCATCCCGCGCCCGGTGTAGCGCTTGGCAAGAGACACGACCAGGCGAAGGTTCGCTTCGAGGAGATGGCTGCGGGCGGCACTGCCGTCGCGAACGATGATGGCGAGGTTGCGCTTCTTGACCGCGCTCAACCTCTTCGTGTTCTCGAGAACCTGCTTCGCGTACAGACCAGCCTCGATCCTCTTGGCCAGATCTACTTCCTCGGCAGCCGTCAGCAACGCGGTGCGGCCGATTCCGTTGAGGTACACGCGAACGAGATCGGCTGCTGGGCTCTGGGCGTCCAGATCGGCGTCGGTCGGCCGTGGACGAATCGTGGTGCTGGGGCTGGTCATGACTTGCCTCCTGGTCGGTGGTGTCTCACAGGGTTCAACGCTCGGGAGACTCCGATAAGTTCCCACGCCGATCCGGTGGATACCCGCGTGACCAGGGATTACGTCATGTTCGTCCTGAGAAGTTGCTGAGAAGTGAAACCGCCGGGAACGGTCGCTCTCGTGGGGTGACGTCCGGGACTCATCGGGCCGGCAGAACCAGGCCGTGCCGGACGAGCCCCTGCATCATCGTCACCGCATGCTGTGCCAGTTCCTCTGCGTCCTCGTCGTGCGCAGCAGCGAGCAACTCCACCAGTTCACCGACCGGTAGGCCATCGGGTCGCAGCCCGGCGAGCAGAGCCGCACCGAGTTCGTCGACGTCGTGCTGCCACTGCGGGCCGTTTCCGCGATGGACTCGCAGCGCTACCGGAGCCCAGCCCTCGTCGCCGGGGAGATATACCCGTTCGAGTGCGGTGTTCGGTTCCAGAGTCAGCACCGAGTCGAGGATGTCGTGCTCTCGCAGCCAGTCCAGCCGCGCGAAGTACTCGATCGCTTCGTTGCCCAGCGGGTCGGAGAAGCCGTGCGTGAGCTCCTCGGCCAGAAGGTCGGTCGGCGCATCGGTACTGCGGAGATAGACGAACCCGAAACCGATTCCTTCCACGTCGGCGGCAGCGAAGTGATCGAGCCAGGACTGTGCCACCGCGGCCGCGTCGGGATCGCGGGGATCGAGTCCGCCGTCGCGCATCCACGTGCCCACGTACAGCGCGGGATCGGCGACGTCGCGCTCGACGACCCAGGCGTCGATCCCGTGCGCGGGAAGCCACGACGCCACGCGAGCACGCCAGTCCTCGCCGCGGACGTGCACCCACGAGGCCAGGATGGCAGCGGTACCACCGAGCGTCAGGTGGTCCGGGGCCCGGCCGATCATCAGAGCGCTCGCGCCGTCGAGATCGAGGCCGGAATCGCGGTACGAATGCAGCACTTCGGCGCGGCCGACGACGAACGGCGGGTTGGCGACGATGCGATCGAATCGACGCCCGGTAACCGGCTCGAACCACGAACCGTGCAGAAACTCGACGTCGAGGCCGTTGAGCGCCATTGTCGCCGCCGCGAGGTCCATCGACCGCGGACTGATGTCCGTTGCGGTCACCTGCGCCGCGTAGTCGCAGGCGTGGACGGCCTGGACGCCGCAGCCGGTGCCGACGTCGAGAACGCTGGTCACCGGGGACGTGGGGGTTCCCCGCAGCAGCGACAACGAGGCCTGGCCGACGCCGAGCACGTGGTCGCGAGCAGTCTCGGCGACGCGCATGCTGCCGTCCGGATCCGAGACGATCCATCGGGTTCCGTGTCCGGCGTCGAGCGGTCGAATGTCGAGCAGCGTCCGCACCGTCGACCCGGAACGGGTCAGGATCCCGGCCGAGACGGCGTCGTCGACCGTCAACGGTGCGATGGCGTCGGCGACGTCGGACTCGGCGCAGTCGTCGACGAGCAGGAACAGGCGCACCAGAACACCCAGCGCGCCGCCGTCCCGACTGGCGTTGCGGACCGGCACCGGCTCGCTGCGACCGAGGGCAGCATGGGCGTCGTCCCCGAGCAGCGTCAGCACGCCGTCGGCGTCGTACCCCGCCCGCTCGAAGGCATCACGAAGACCGGCGCAGGCGAGGACGAGCGGGGACGTGGAGTTCGGTGCAGTCACGACGCAAGTGTCGCATCGGCGAGGGCCGGTGCGTCAGTCGTCGCCCGCTTCGATCACCCGGTGGTTGCTCGATTCCAGTTGCGGCCTGTCGACGGTCCGGTAGTCGTACCGGCTCATCTCGTCCTTGCTGCGGGGCGGCCGATCGTTGGCGATCAGCACAGCCATCCACGGCAGAGGAATGGACGCTCCGACTATTGCCATGGAGATCCACGGGTTCATCCACATCCCGTACGCGATGGCAGCCAACACCAACGCCGGAATGCGGAACGACATGATGAACATGTATTTGCGGACGCGAGCTTTGTGCTGCTCCTCGACCGACTGCTGCGCCTCGGTGATAAGGACGGGCCCATCCGGCGAGTCGCTGTACGCGCTTCCGTCGAACCCTGGGGTTCTCGTCATACCTCCACTGTGGCACTACTGCTCACAGAATGCTTGCAACGAGCTTGTGCAACCGGTTACCCCTCGATGGGGATTCACGGATTAATCTGTGTCCATGAGCACTCAGACGAAGGACCGTCCCGATATCGCACCGGACGAAACCACGGAAGACGACCGGCCGAAGTTCTTCCACTACGTGAAGAAGAACAAGATCGCCGAGAGCGCAGTGATGGGTACGCACGTCGTCGCGCTGTGCGGTGAGGTGTTTCCCGTCACCAAGTCGGCGAAGCCCGGATCACCGGTGTGCCCGGACTGCAAGAAGGTCTACGAGGGCCTGAAGAAAGGCGACTGAGCACCGTCTCCCGGGTGTCGGTCGGGGGTCGGCTCGGGACGCCCCGAGCGGGCGCGGTCGCCGGACAGTTTGATCGGCCCCGTGGCGAGCCGTCGGGCGACAGCGGTCACCGGCCCCGACGGCTTGTCGTCGGTTGCGGTCTGCGCTGCGATCCACTCGCGCATCTGGTCCATTCGTGTTGCCCGTGCAGGTGAGAACTCCTGGATCGTCGCGTTGAACTCGGCCCCGAGCACGACGGCGAAGCCGAGGAAGAACGTGAACAGCAGAAACGCGATGGGTGTCGCCAGGGCGCCGTAGGTGTACCCGGTGCTCGTCACCCAGCCGAGGTATCGACGCAGGACCGCGCTCGCGATCATGAAGAACACCCCGGCCAGCAGAGCGCCGCCGAGGAGACGATGCCACGGCAGCGAGGTGTGCAGAGCAACCTTGTACAGCGTCGTCAAACCCATGATCAGCAGTAGACCGACGGCCGGGTAGTAGAAGAAGTCGACGAGCTCGCTGCCCACCGTGATCCACGAATCCGGCAGGATCTGCTGCACGTACACCGGTCCGAGGGCGACGAGCGGAAGCACGAAGACCGCGATCACCAGGAAACCCACGTAGAGAAGCAGCGCGAAGAACCGCTGCCAGACGGGGTTTCGCGCGTCGGCCTGGCCGTGCGCTTCCACGATGGAATCGACGAACGTCGAGATCGCCGACGACCCGGCCCACAACGAGAGCAGAAAGCCCACGGACACGATCTCTCCGCTGCCCTGAGCGAGGACGTCCTTGACCGTCGGCGCGATGATCTGGTCCACGACGCTGCCGCTGAACAGGGTGTTGCTGAACGTGATGATCTTGGACTCGATGATCTCGACGGTGTTGGGTCCGAACCATCCGCCGACGAGTCCCAGACTGCCCAGCACACCGAGCAGCAGCGGCGGCAGTGACAGCGTCTGCCAGAACGCGGCCGTTGCAGCCTTGCTGAAGATCGAATCGTCCCACGCTTTGCTCAGAGTGCGCACAGTCACTTTCCACACCGCGTGTAGCGGTTTTCTCGCCGACAATCGTTCCGGTGGTGGAGTTCCGCCTGCAGACTCGCTCATGGTTCCTCCAGCATTCCTGACGAAAGGCGTCTTCGCCTAACAGCCGACTAGCCGTGTCGCATCCGACTCGCCCCAGCGATGCGGGATCGGTCGGTGCGGAGCGATAGGCTCCTCGGCGGACACTGCAGGGCTACCGAGAGCGCGAGGAATTTACATCGATGCCAGGAACCGGCGGCCAGTGAGCGCTGACATGTTCGATCCGACACCACCATCGACCGAGCAGCCTGCCGCTCCCACGAGCGGGGGAGCACCGCTGCGCGCGTGGCAGCGACGGGCGCTGACGAAGTATCTCGTCGCCTCGCCCAAGGACTTTCTCGCGGTCGCAACGCCCGGCGCAGGCAAGACGACGTTCGCCCTTCGGGTGGCTGCCGAACTGCTGGCCCATCGCACCGTCGATCAGGTCACCGTCGTCGCGCCCACCGAGCACCTCAAGCACCAGTGGGCGGAGTCGGCGGCCAGGGTCGGCATCGCATTGGACTCGCGCTTCTCGAACTCGACCGGGCAGACCTCGAGCGACTATCACGGCGTGGTCGTGACGTACGCGCAGATCGCATCGCACCCGTTCAAGCATCGGGTGCGCACCGAATCGCGTAAGACTCTCGTGATTCTCGACGAGATTCACCACGGCGGCGACGCGAAGAGCTGGGGTGAAGGCATTCGCGAAGCGTTCGGAGACGCCACGCGACGGCTCGCACTGACCGGTACGCCGTTCCGCAGCGACGACAGTCCCATTCCGTTCGTCAACTACGAACCGGATCAGGACGGCCTGATGCGGTCCAAGGCCGATCACGCGTACGGCTACTCCGATGCTCTTGCGGACGGCGTCGTCCGCCCGGTCGTGTTTCTCGCGTACTCCGGAGAGGCGCGCTGGCGGGACAGTGCCGGTGAGGAGTACACCGCCCGGCTCGGTGAGCCGCTCAATGCCGAACAGACCGCGAGGGCATGGCGCACCGCACTGGATCCGCAGGGCGACTGGATGCCGGCCGTGCTGTTGGCGGCGAACACGCGTCTCGCGCAACTGCGGGCAGGAGGCATGCCCGATGCAGGCGGTCTGGTGATCGCGACCGATCAGACGGTGGCGCGGGCCTACGCGAAGCTGATCGAGGTGATCACGGGGGAGACACCGGCGATCGTGCTGTCCGACGACCCCACGTCCTCGGCTCGCATCGCCGAGTTCGGCAAGAGCGATCAGCGTTGGATGGTCGCGGTTCGCATGGTGTCCGAGGGCGTCGACGTTCCGCGACTGGCCGTCGGTGTCTACGCGACGAGCGCGTCGACCCCGCTGTATTTCGCGCAGGCCATCGGCCGCTTCGTGCGGTCTCGGCGCAAGGGGGAGACCGCGAGCGTCTTTCTGCCGTCGGTACCGGTGCTGTTGGATCTCGCGTCGCAGCTCGAGGCGCAGCGCGATCACATTCTCGGAAAACCGCACCGGGAGAAAGACGGTTTCGACGACGAGCTGTTGGCCGACGCCAACAAGCAGAAGGACGAACTGGGCGAGGAAGAGAAGGCGTACACCTCGCTGGGTGCGGATGCGGAACTGGATCAGGTGATCTACGACGGCTCCTCGTTCGGTACCGCGACGTTCTCGGGCAGCGACGAGGAAGCCGACTATCTCGGTCTGCCCGGCTTGCTCGACGCGAAGCAGATGCGCGACCTGTTGCGTCAGCGTCAGCAAGAGCAGATCGACAAGCCCGCTGCGGGCCCTGCGGTGCCGGCTCCTGCCGTCGTCAACGACAGGGCCACCAGTGCGGGCCAGTTGGCCGGCCTGCGGCGTGAATTGAACAGTTTGGTCGCGGTGTACCACCACCGCACCGGGAAGCCGCACGGGGTGATTCACGGCGATCTGCGTCGTATCTGCGGCGGCCCGCCGACGGCGATGGCGTCGGCCGATCAGTTGGGCGAGCGAATCGCGCAGTTGCGGAAGATGTAGGGCCACGGGCGGAACCGGGCACGAAAAAGACGGACGGTCTGATGACCGTCCGTCTTCTTCGTGTTCGTCGATCGTGGCGAACCTGTTTCCCCCGACACAAAAGGTGGGTTACACCGTGGAGTCCGATTCGGTCATCACCGTTGCGTTCACTTCACGCAAACGGGCTTCGTGCTCGGTGGCGTGGTGACCGCAGAAGAGAAGTTCTCCACCGGTCGAGAGCACGACACGCGCGCGAGCCCCTGCACCGCACCGGTCGCACCGGTCCGCTGCTGTCAATTGTGGGCTGGTCAATGTTCCGGGCATGACTCCTCCGTACTGGCTTGCGGGTTGTCCCGTTCGCCTGGGGCCGGTCCGCCGCGTCGGTATGGCGCGGTTCGTTCACTCTGTCAGACGTATGGCGGTCACGCGTTGTTCCCGAGCGCGTTTCTTTGTGTTGTCACTAACACGAAACATGTCCCACGAGCAGGAACATCTCCCAGAGTGTTCGCTGAGAGCTGATACCGGTTCACGCGAGCCACGGCAGTAGGGTCGCCGATGTGTCTTCGACTTCCACTTCGCTCTCCGGCGCATCGAAGCTCGGTATTCCATCCCTGTTCGTCATCGGCGCGGTGTGTATGTACGTCGGCGCGGCGATCGGGGTGTTCCTGTTCGACGTCGTCGATCCGGCAGCGGTGGCGTGGCTGCGCGGCTTCGGTGCGGCGCTGGTTCTGGTGCTCTGGCGACGGCCGTGGCGGCGCAGGGCGGGCACCGGCGGTGCGTGGACCGTGCGTCGGGCGATCACGGCCGCCGCGTTCGGCGGTGCGACGATCGGCATGAACGCAATGTTCTACGAGGCGATCGCCCGGCTTCCCCTCGGCGCGGCGGTGGCCATCGAGTTTCTCGGGCCGATCGCGGTCGCTGCTGCCGGGTCGAGACGGCCTGCCGATGTGTGCGCGTTGCTCCTGGTGGTGGCCGGTGTCGGGGCCATCGCTTCCGCGCAGTTCGAGGGCGGTGAGGTGGGGCTGGTCGGGATCGCGTTCGCGCTGGGCTCGGCGGCCCTGTGGGCTGCCTACATCGTGCTGGGCAAATCTGTTGCCGACGCAGGCCAGGGACTCGACGACATGGCTGCCGGGTTCGGAATCGCGTCCGTACTCCTGGCCGTGCCGTTGTTCGGACCGTTCGCGGCCGCGCACTCGAATGCGTTGGGAGACTGGCGGATCTGGGTTCTCGGATTGGGCGTCGGGCTGCTGTCGAGTGTGGTTCCCTACGTTCTCGATCAGTACGTCCTGGTGCGAGTGGGCCGGGCGCGCTTCGCATTGTTGCTGGCGCTGCTTCCGGCGACGGCGACGGTGGTCGGTGCCGTGGTGCTGACCCAGATTCCGACGGCTCTCGAGGCTCTGGGAATCGTGGCTGTCATCGCTGCCGTCGTCGTCGGTGGCCTGCCGGCCCGCAGAGATCGTGGCGTTGCCGACATTCCACCGCCCTGAGCCGCACTCGACACTGCAGAATGGAACGGTGACCAGCAAGCAGGACCACCTCGTTCACATCTGCACGGCAGGGGAGTGGCTCGCGATGCGCGGTCGGGCCGAATACACCCCGGACTCGTACGATTCCGTCGGGTTCGTGCACCTGTCCACACCCGAACAAGTGCACCTGCCGGCGAATCGGCTCTTCTCCGGGCGCACGGATCTGGTTCTGCTGCGCATAGATACAGCTCGTCTGACGGCACCCGTTCGGTGGGAACCGGGGGTACCGACAGATCCGGAGTCGATGGTCTTCCCGCACCTGTACGGACCGCTACCGATCGCGGCCGTGACCGCGGTCGTCGACTATCGGCCGGGGCCGGACGGAACGTTCGGGGTGCCGCAGGTGTGACGGCATCCACGCCGCAAAAGAACAACGACCGCTGATCACTGTGATCGGCGGTCGTTGTTCGAGATGGAGCGAACGAATCAGTCCAGGTAGTCGCGCAGTACCTGAGAACGCGACGGATGACGCAGCTTGGACATGGTCTTGGACTCGATCTGACGAATCCGCTCGCGGGTCACTCCGTAGACCTGGCCGATCTCGTCGAGCGTGCGGGGCTGTCCGTCGGTGAGACCGAAGCGCAGGCGTACCACCCCTGCTTCGCGCTCGGACAGAGTCTCGAGAACCGACTGCAACTGATCCTGCAGCAGGGTGAACGACACGGCATCCACGGCCACGACGGCCTCGGAGTCCTCGATGAAGTCACCGAGCTGGCTGTCGCCCTCGTCGCCGATGGTCTGGTCGAGGGAGATGGGCTCACGCGCGTACTGCTGGATCTCCAGCACCTTCTCCGGCGTGATGTCCATTTCCTTGGCGAGCTCCTCCGGGGTGGGCTCGCGGCCCAGATCTTGGAGGAGCTCACGCTGGATGCGTCCGAGCTTGTTGATGACCTCGACCATGTGCACCGGGATGCGGATGGTGCGGGCCTGATCGGCCATGGCCCGGGTGATCGCCTGCCGGATCCACCACGTGGCGTAGGTGGAGAACTTGTAGCCCTTGGTGTAGTCGAACTTCTCGACCGCGCGGATCAGACCCAGGTTGCCTTCCTGGATGAGGTCCAGGAAGGCCATGCCGCGACCGGTGTAGCGCTTGGCCAGCGAGACGACGAGTCGAAGGTTCGCCTCGAGGAGGTGGTTCTTGGCGCGGTTGCCGTCACGGCAGATCCACGTCATGTCGCGACGCTGCGCAACGGGAAGCTTCTCGCCCTTCTCCGCGGACTCTCGCATCTTCTCGACCGCGAACAGGCCTGCCTCGATGCGCTTGGCCAGCTCGACTTCCTCTTCGGCGTTGAGGAGTGCGACCTTGCCGATCTGCTTGAGGTAGGCACGCACGGAGTCGGCGGACGCGGTGAGCTCGGCGTCCTTGCGGGCCTGACGCAGCGCCTCGGATTCCTCTTCGTCCCAGACGAAGTCGCCGGACGCCTTGTCCTCGGCAGTCGGCTCGGCGGTGGCGTCTTCCTCGGTGTCGTCACCGGCGGCGACCACCTCGACGACATCGTTGGCGGCAGCGGCGAGGTCGCCCTCGGAGATGTCGATGTCCTCGATCCCGGGAGTGCTCTCGTCGGCGTCGTCGGAAGCCGGAGCAGCTGCTGTCTTCTTCGCTGCGGCCTTCTTCGCCGGGGCCTTCTTGGCTGCGGCACGCTTGGCCGGTGCCTTCTTTGCCGGTGCCTTCGCAGCGGGTGCCTTGACAGCAGGTGCAGGTGTCGCAGACTCGGTTTCGGAATCTACGGTCTGACGGATATCGGTGGCTGCCACGTACGCCCTTTCGTGACGAAGTCGTGCGGCGTCACGCCAGAGTTGTTTCCGGCGGAGAGGTCTTCGGATTCGGCCGGCTGCGTACCGGCACACACCATTGTAACGACCTCTCAGGAGTTTGTTACCGACCCTCGCCCTACGCAGGTGGCAACCCGCGTGTCAGTCCAGCGATCCGGCGGACGTACCAATCTCGGCGGACGGTACGGCGGAGTCCGCTGCGAGTGCGGCACCGACGATCCCGGCAGTGTTCAGCAGGGTTGCCGGAACCACGGGTGTGCGATTGGTCAGGTGCGGAATCCACTTCTCGCTCTTGCGGCTGATGCCGCCGCCGGCGATGAAAAGATCCGGCCACAGCAGCGCCTCGAACGTCTCGAGAACCTTCGAGACCTCCTTGGCCCACTCCTTGTAGGACAGGCCCTGGTTCTCCTTCACCGACGACGCCGCACGATGCTCGGCCTCCTTGCCGTCGATCTCCATGTGGCCGAATTCGGTGTTGGGAAGCAGAACGCCGTTGTGCAGCACGGCCGAACCGATCCCGGTGCCGAACGTCAACAGCACGACGACGCCGTCCCTGCCCTTGCCGCCGCCGTACTTGTCCTCGGCCACTCCGGCTGCATCCGCGTCGTTGAGCACGGTGACGTTCTCGGTGCCGATGGCTTTCGCGAACAGCGCGCGGGCGTCGGTGTCGATCCAGGACTTGTCGATGTTGGCGGCCGAGCGAGCGACACCGTTGGTCACCACTGCAGGCAGGGTGACGCCCACCGGGCCGGTCCACTCGAAGTGCGCGACGATCTCGGCCACGGTGCGCGCGACGGCATCGGGGGTCGACGGTTGCGGCGTCTCGATCTTGTAGCGGTCGCCGACGAGCTCACCGGTGCTCAAGTCCACGATTCCGCCCTTGATGCCGCTGCCGCCGACGTCGACGCCGAACCCGTGGCGCGCCGCCGCAGCGGTGGTGTTGTCCGAACCTGCCTGTGTCATGTGGATGCCGCTCCTGGCGTGATCGAATCCGTGTGATGCCGTCGGTTCCGAACAATAGTGTGTTTCGGCGTTCGTGGGACGGTGACGTCACCGGCGGTCGCTGCGGTGGTGCTCGAACGTCGGTGTGTGTTGCGATGTACGTGTGCCGAAACCAGACCGATCGCAGACCGACACCGCCAGTACACAATTGCCGGAAGAGCAGGTGGCAGCAGAGGGATCGAACACCCGCGAGGTGGACGTGCTGCGCGAGGTCGCCGTACGGGTCGCGACGCGAGCCGCCGAGCACGTCAGGCGACGCCGCCCGGAGGTCTTCGGCGGCGAACCGATCGAAGGTGACGGCGCGGTGCAGTCGAAGAGCACGCCGACCGATCCGGTGACGATCGTGGACACCGAAACCGAGAGCGTCCTCCGCGAGCTGCTGGCGCGGCTTCGGCCGCAGGATGCCGTTCTCGGCGAGGAGGAAGGCAGCGAGAACGACTCGCTCGACGGCGTGCGGTGGGTGCTCGACCCGATCGACGGAACCGTGAATTTCATGTACGGAATTCCGGCGTACGCGGTGTCGGTCGCGGTTCAGATCGACGGTGTCAGTGTTGCGGGGGCCGTGGTCGACGTCGCCCGCGAGCTCGTCTACTCGGCCGCTCTTGGGCGCGGGGCGACGGTGGAGCGAGCCGACGGTACCCAGGAGCAGCTGCACTGTTCGGGTGTCACCGATGTGTCGATGACGTTGTTGGCCACCGGATTCGGCTACGGATCCGGTCGTCGCGCGGTGCAGGGCGCGATCATTTCCGAACTGCTGCCTCAGGTGCGTGACATCCGCCGGATCGGTTCGGCTGCGCTCGATCTGTGCATGGTCGCGTCCGGAGTTGTCGACGCACACTTCGAGCACGGGCTCAGTCCGTGGGATTGGGCGGCGGGTGGGCTGATCGCAGCCGAGGCTGGCGCGACGGTCAGGCTGCCTGCTGCCGACAGCACCAGCGCTCAGGGTGCGGTGACGGTGGCCGCTGCCCCAGGGGTCTCGAACGCCTTCCTGGCGGTACTGCGCAGCGCGGGTGCACTGGATCCGATACCCGGCTGACGCGCCGCCGGTCGGTCAGCAGCGCGATTCGCGTGCTGCCGAGAGCAGATCGGCGTCGAGTGGCGCAGGGGCGGCACCGGGTGCGGTACCGGCGAGCGTGCGCAACACTTCCTCGGCGTCGTCGTTGGGCTGGATCTCGCTGAAGTAGGTACCGAGAGCCAGATCGACCGAGTCGTCGGCGCGGGCATCCTGAATCAGTTCGGCGCACGGCGCGACCAGTGACACGGCACTGGCCGCCGCCAGGCCGGCCGGGCCGAACCGAATCTGGCCCTGGCACTGCATGTTCTGATCGACGTAGACCGGATCGTTGCCGACCTGGACGTCCGGTGCGCTGGCGAAACCGTAATCGATGAGCTGGGCGGCGACGAGAGCTGCCTGTCCGCGCTCACCGTTCGCGTTGAAGACGCGAACTTTCGATGCGGACAGGGCCGCAGGCTCGACGTCGAGCAGTGTCGTCGGGTCCACTTCTTCGCCGAGAGGTGCCGGCTGCGTCCCGTCCGTCGCGGCGGTGGTGGTGGGCACGTTGCATTCGGCCGTTGCGGAGGCGGCTTCTGAGGTGGTGAACACCTTGACCCACACGAGCACTCCGAGCAGGGCCAGCACGGCGAAGACCGCGATCATCGGAAACGCGCGGCGTCGACGGAACGGACGACCTCGACCGTCGACCGAATGGCCTTCGGTGATCAGAGAAACCACGGTGATCTTCGCCTTTCCGTCGGCAGTTGCCGAGACCGGTCCACAGAGTCGGTTCACACCGACGCGGTGCCTACTGTAGATGCCCGCGGTCGGTGGGGGCGGCACACTCGGCCGGCACCTACTCCGATCCCGTGCGCGACGCCCGATTCGGAGCCCGAAACCGGGGGCGAGAAGTGTTCTGCGATGCAAGGAATGAAGCCGCCCATCCCGGTGTTGTTGCGGCGTGCAGCCAGGTGGAGGACCAGTCGGCGATTCGGTTTCTGCTTTGCGACCGGCTTCGGCTATTGTCTGGCGGCCGCGGTGCTTCAAGAATCGGACACCGGTGCACGATCGATCAGGTGAGCGAGGTCTCGATCGGGTTTCAACCGGCGAGTTCTGGGAACTACCCGGTGTAGTTTCGGGCACCGCGCGACGACGAACGGTTTGAACAGATACGAACATCGGTGGGAGCGAGCAAGCGCCCTCTTCACAGCCGACGGCCACAAGCCGACCACATCGGCAGCTTTCACCACACACACGCACGAAGATGAGGGGTACGAATACAATGGCAACCGACTACGACGCACCGAGAAGAACAGAATCCGACGATGTGTCGGAGGACTCGCTGGAAGAACTGAAGGCCCGACGCAACGAGGCTCAGTCCGCCGTGGTGGACGTGGACGAATCCGACACCGCGGAGTCGTTCGAGCTTCCGGGTGCAGATCTGTCCGGCGAGGAGCTGTCGGTTCGGGTCGTTCCCAAGCAGGCCGACGAGTTCACCTGCTCGAGCTGCTTCCTGGTCCATCACCGCAGCCGGCTGGCCAGCGACGCCAACGGTGTACTGATGTGCCGCGACTGCGCGGCGTGACCTTTTCCACACAGACCTGATCCAGCGGGTCAGGTCTGTGTCGACGGTTCCGACCGTCGATCGACGGGTGAATCAGCGCGCTTCGACGCCGTGCGCGGTCAGGACTGCCAGCAGCTCTTCGGGGCGCTTGGTACTGACTAGCCAGTAGGGCGTCGGATCGTCCGGGTCGTCGAGGACCACGATCACCATCTGCTTCACCCAGGTGCGGTGCTGCACGAAGGCCAGTGGATCGAGTTGCCTTCCCAGCGCCGCACTTTTTGCTGTCGCGGGAACGATCGCGGCCTTCGATGCCACATCGAGTGGCAGATGAGCAGACCCGACGCGTAACTCGGTGCCGGTCGCTCCGGTGCCCACCTCGACGCGCAGCCTGCTGAAGGCGAACAACGCCCACGCGATCAGTGGGAGCAATACGACATAGGGCAGCCAGGCCCTGATGCCCGGCGCACCCATGTGGATCTCCGCAGCCAGCAAGACCGCCACGGCCGCACCCGCCGCCCACCACCAGATCGGCACCCAGAGTCGCTCCGAGTACAGCACGGAGTTCGCGGGTGCTGAGGAACCCGTGTGGGGAGTGGAGTCGCCGGACTCCGACGCGTGTTCGGCCTGTCGATCTGCAGTCACGAGTCCCAGGGTAGTCGCCACACCGAGACGGAAGCCGGCCAGCGTAGTCTCGTACGACGTGAGCGACGAAGTCACCGAGTCCGGCAGCGAACCATCCGTCGATCGACCCACCATCCCGTGCCTGCCTTCCGATCCGGTGTCCGAGGTCCTGGTACGCCGACTCGATCCCGAGCTTCCGGTGCCGACGCGTGCGCACGACGGTGATGCGGGGGTGGATCTGCGAATCACGGCTCCGGTGACCATCGCACCGGGCGAACGCGTCCTGGTGGGGACCGGAATCGCGATCGCTCTCCCGTTGGGAACCGTCGGGCTGGTGCATCCGCGATCGGGGTTGGCGGCGAAGTCGGGCCTGTCGGTGGTCAACACCCCGGGCACCATCGATGCCGGCTATCGCGGGGAGATCAAGGTCTGTCTGATCAACCACGACCTGCACACTCCGATCGAACTCGAGCGCGGCGACCGCGTCGCCCAACTGATCGTGCAGCGAGTCGAGTTGGTGACGTTCGTCGAGGTGGACGAGTTGGACGACACCGTTCGAGGGGCCGGTGGTCACGGTTCGACCGGTGGCCATGCGAGTCTGAAGCAGTGAGTTCCGCCACGACGTTCACCGGTGGCAGGCACAGTGGAAGCAACCGAGAAGAAGAGAGCTGAACATGTTCGGACGGCGTAAGAAGAACGACGCCGGCAGTGCCTCCGCGCCCGGTGCGGAGCCATTCGTCGACAGCGTCGAAGACGAAGACGACGATGTCGAGGCCGCGGACACGACCGCAGACGGGCCCCACGATCTCGAGGACCTCGACGACGATCGCGAGACCGTCGCCAAGACGCGACTCGACCTCGGCTCGGTGCTGATTCCGCTGCCGGAGGGCGGTCAACTCCAGGTGGAGATGTCGCAGGCCGGTAGCCCGCAGGCAGTGCACATCGTGACGCAGTTCGGGCGCATCACCATCGCTGCCTACGCGGCACCCAAATCGCCCGGTCAGTGGCGCGAGGTGGCAGCCGATCTGGCGTCGTCTCTGCGCAACGACAAGGCCGAGACGACAGTCGAGACGGGTCCGTGGGGACGCGAACTCCTCGGTGTCACGGCCAACGCCGACCTGCGCTTCATCGGAGTCGACGGCTATCGCTGGATGGTCCGCTGCGTGCTGGCGGGTCCGTCGGGTGCGGTGGGCGAGGGCCAACCGCTCGTGCGGCTGGCGCACACGATCCTTCGCCAGACCGTGGTGGATCGGGGTACCGAGCCGCATCCCGTTCGGACCCCGTTGCCGGTGGTGTTGCCGCAGGTACTGGCCGAGCAACTTGCTGCAGCCGCGCAGCAGCAGGCGGCAGCTCAGCAGAACGCTGCGCAACAGGCCGCGCAGCCCCAGGCTGCGGTACCCACCGCCGAACCTGTTGTGCCGCAGCAGGATTCGACGCCGCAGCCGACCGCCGCCGAGCGTGACCGCGCGCCGCGTCGGGGCGCGTCGGGATCGGCGATTCAGCAGCTGGGCGGCTGAGCCTGCGGACCGTCGAGACCGTCGAGACCGTCGACCGCCGCTCGGCCGAGGCATCCCGGGCCGCGTCCGATGTCGTCCAGGGTCACGGTGCGCAGCGCGCAGTTCGGTAGCGCCCGCGCCCACTGTCGAGCCACCTCGATCGGATGGACCGCGTCGTCCACTGCGCCCACGACGACGGCAGGCAGCTCCAGCCGAGCGAGCTCGTGGAATTCGGGGCTGCGGTGGCGAGCCGCCTCCTCCAGCGCGTCCGGAAGCGCGGGCCACTGGGCAGCCCATGACCTCCGCAGCGTGCGCGCGAGCCACGGCGGGCTCGACGCGGCCATTGCCGCGGTGACGGCGTCGAGCCCCTGTTCACGCAGGGATCGAACGGTGAACTCCGCGCTCAGGGCCGCGGGGGATCCGGTCGGGTCTCCGGTCCACGCCGGGAGCGCGAGTGCAACAGCCGCAGTGTTCGATGCGTTGGCCGCGGCCCAGCGAACCGCTACCGCGGCCCCGAGGGATATCCCCGCGATCACGACGCGTCCGTGTCGGTGCACGGCGTCGTCGAGGGCGTTCAGGTAGCTCTCGACCACCGCGGCCGGGTCGGGTTCGACCGCGATGGTGGTCAATCCCACACTCTCGAATGCGGCCGAGAACGCGTCGGCGGCGAACCGGGCATCGGACCCCGTTCCCGGTAGAACGATCGCGGTGCGGGTGTCGAATCGGCTGTGCACGACACGATTGTGCACGCCTTCCGACACCTCCGTAGCGGCGGTTGGTCAGCGTGACACTTGGGGTCTACAGTGGCGAAGTACCCACCCTGACGAGGGAACGACCCCCACCGCTGGAGCGCACAATGGCACCCGCTGCCGCAGGATACTTTCGCCGCCTGACGCGGAAGTTGACAGAGGACATCGATCAACTCGATGCCGAGGAGATGGCCGAAACCTCCGAAGCCTCCGGGGCTCGGCGAGCGTGCGACTGCTTGCGAGGCGAGGAAGTGACCATGCTCGGTCGGTTGCGCAGCGTCGAAGCCTGCTCGAAGGCGGCCAATGCCAACATCGAAGCCGAGTTCTTCGACGGCACCGACACGGTGACGCTGCTCTGGATCGGGCGCCGCAAGATCGCCGGAATCGAACCCGGCAAGACTCTGCTCGTGCGCGGACGTGTCGGCGAACGCGACGGACGCAAGATCGTCTACAACCCCTATTACGAACTGCGCGACGACAGCTGATCGTCGCCGGTATGGCACTCTCGTTGTCGTGACCAACAGTGACGATTCCGTGCCGCCCACGCCGACATCGAACACGCCGGAACCCACAATCGACGCGTCGAACACGGACCGCGTCGAGAAGGTGGCTCCCACCGTCCTCGAACAGCTCGGCGGTCTGAGCGGGCTCGTCTACTCCACCCTGCCCGTCGTCGTCTTCGTTCCGGTGAACAGCTACGTCAACCTGTCGGTCGCCCTCTGGTCCGCTCTGGGAGTCGCCGCCGCGGTGTTGGTGTGGCGGTTGGTTCGTCGCAGCCCCATTCAACCCGCCATCTCGGGATTCTTCGGAGTCGGGATCTGCGCGTTCATCGCATACCGGACGGGAGATGCCAAGGGCTACTTCCTGTTCGGCATCTACACTTCGCTCGCCTACGGTGCGGCTTTCGTGTTGTCGGTGCTCGCGCGCTGGCCGTTGGTCGGCATCATCTGGGGATACCTCAACGGCAAGGGAACGTCGTGGCGTGGCCACCGGTCGGCTGTGCGCTACTACGACGTGGCCACCATCGCCTGGGCATCGGTGTTCGGCGCTCGATACATCGTTCAGTCGCAGCTCTACGACTCCGACCAGACGGGCTGGCTCGCCGTTGCCCGCATCGGCATGGGCTGGCCGCTGACAGGGGTGGCGCTGTTGGTCACGCTCTGGGCCGTGCGTGCTGCCGATCGCGCGCTCGACGCTGCGTCGAGCGCGGACCGCAGTCGGGATCGGCTGTCGTCAGATCAGGCCGACAGCGGAGCGTAGTTCGTTCTCCACCTCTTTGGCCGCGACGAACAGCAGCTCGTCGCCGCCCTCGAGCGGATCGTCGTGCTGTGGAACGATCACTCGACCGCCGCGCAGAATCGTCACCAACGCTGCGTCCCTGGGCAATTGGAGCTTGCGGACCGGCTTGCCGGCCAGGGGGGTGTTCTCCGGCAGCGTGATCTCGACGAGGTTCGCCTGACCCTTGCGGAACGTCATCAGGTGGACGAGGTCGCCTACCGACACGGCTTCTTCGACCAGGGACGCGAGCATTCGCGGCGTCGAGACTGCGACGTCGACGCCCCAGGCGGCATCGAACAGCCATTCGTTGCGTGGATCGTTGACCCGGGCCACCACGCGATTGACGCCGAACTCGGTCTTGGCCAGCAGGCTGAGCACCAGGTTCGCCTTGTCGTCACCGGTGGCAGCGATCACCACGTCGTAATTCTCGAGGTGGGCGGCTTCGAGCAGACTCAACTCGCACGCGTCGGCCAGCACCCATTCCGCTTCCGGGATGGCGGCCTGATCGACGTGGTCGAGTTTGCGTTCGAGGAGCATCACATCGTGTTCGCTGCGGATCAACTCGCGTGCGATGGATCGGCCGACTGCGCCGGCTCCGGCGATAGCGACTTTCATGGCTTCCCGTTCGGGTCGATGGGGGAGGTGGGGAATGTGCGCGCGTGCATCAGTCGTCCGAGGGCGGCGGATTGCCCGCCAGTGCAATGGCTTCGGCGACGGTTCCCGAGACAGCGGCGACGTACACCTCGTCACCGGCTTGGATCACGGTTCGTTTGTCCGGTAGCAGTCCGCTGCCGAAACGGATGACGAACGCGGCCCGCGAGTTGGTGGCTTCCTCGAGTACCGAGAGCTTCTTGCCGATCCAGGCGTCGTGGAAGTCGAGCAGGACGACGGCGACGCTGCCCGACGGATCGCGCCACTTGGTGGTGGGGTCGTCGCGCAGCAGGTTGTGCAGAAAACGATCGGTGGCCCAGGGGACGGTGGCGACGGTCGGGATGCCGAGGCGTTCGTAGACGGCGGCGCGCTTGGCGTCGTAGATCCTCGCGACCACTTTGTCGACGCCGAACGTCTCTCGTGCGACGCGGGCGGAGATGATGTTGGAGTTGTCGCCGGACGACACGGCCGCGAAGGCCTCGGCCTTCTCGATTCCCGCGCTCACCAACACATCTCGGTCGAACCCCATGCCGACGACGCGATGGCCGGCGAAGTCGGGGTCCAGACGCAGAAAGGCTGTTTCGTCGCGGTCGATGATCGCTACCTCGTGTCCGATGCGTTCGAGCGCCCCGGCCAGCGATGCGCCGACGCGGCCACATCCCATCACAACTACGTACAACGCCCAGCTCCGTCCCGATCTCGATGGTCGACCACTGCCGACCGACACTGCCATGACCGGCAGGCGTGCACCAACGTATCGGGGGATCGGCCACCGTACGGATCGAGGGTGCGCTCCGACGCAGTTTCGGGCGCGTGGTTGAGACGACCGTAGGAGGACGGCCTACGCTTCTGTGCGTGTCCAAGGTCTCGACTGCCGCCAAGCGGCTAGTGCTCGGTAAGCCGTTCCGCAGCGACAAGCTCGGTCATACGTTGCTTCCCAAGCGGATCGCGTTGCCGGTGTTCGCCTCGGACGCCATGTCGTCGGTTGCGTATGCACCCGAGGAGATCTTTCTGGTGCTGTCTGTCGCGGGCATCTCGGCAGTCGCGTTCACCCCGTGGATCGGTCTCGCCGTCTGCGTGGTGATGGCCGTCGTCGTGGCCAGCTACCGACAGAACGTGCATGCCTATCCCTCCGGTGGTGGCGACTACGAGGTCGCGACCACCAACCTTGGCCCCGCAGCCGGATTGACGGTCGGCAGCGCACTGCTGGTCGACTACGTGTTGACCGTGGCCGTGTCCATCTCGGCGGCCGCGTCGAACATCGGGTCTGCGGTGCCGTTCGTGGCCCAGCACAAGGTGCTGTTCGCTGTCGTGGCCATCGTCCTGGTCACCTCCGTCAATCTTCGTGGCATCCGGGAGTCCGGAACTGCGTTCGCCATCCCGACGTACGCCTTCATGGGTGGCATGGTCCTGATGCTGGGGTGGGGCCTGTTCCGTGTCTACGTTCTCGGCGACGACATCCATGCCGAATCGGCAGCCTTCGATCTGCGGGCCGAGGATTCGCACCTGTACGGCATCGCGTTCGCATTCCTCATCGCGCGAGCGTTCTCGTCCGGTTGTGCGGCACTGACCGGGGTGGAGGCGATCAGCAACGGGGTACCGGCATTCGAGAAGCCGAAGTCGCGCAATGCCGCGACGACGCTGCTGCTGCTCGGAGTCATCGGGATCACACTGCTGATGGGCATCATCCTGCTCGCGCAGAAGATCGGCATCAAATACGCGATGGATCCCGAATACCAACTCGTCGGAGCGCCGGAGGGCTACCAACAGAAGACGCTCATCGCTCAGTTGGCGGAGGCGGTCTTCAGCGGATTCCCCATCGGGTTCTTCTTCATCACCACCGTCACGGCCCTCATCCTCGTTCTTGCGGCCAACACTGCGTTCAACGGATTCCCGGTGCTCGGTTCGGTGCTGGCACAGGATCGGTATCTGCCGCGCCAGCTGCACACTCGCGGTGACCGCTTGGCCTTCAGCAACGGCATCCTCTTCCTGTCCGGTGCCGCGATCGCCTTCGTCGTCGTGTTCGGCGCCGAGGTCACCAAACTCATTCAGCTCTACATCGTCGGTGTGTTCGTCTCGTTCACCCTCAGTCAGACCGGCATGGTTCGGCACTGGACGCGGCTGTTGGCCACCGAGACCGATCCCGAGCAACGCCGGCGCATGCAGCGCTCGCGGGTGGTCAACGGGGTCGGTCTCGGCATGACCGGAACGGTGCTGGTCATCGTGTTGATCACCAAGTTCGCCGCCGGTGCGTGGATCGCGATCGTGGCGATGGTGGCGATCTTCGTCCTGATGCGCATGATCAGAAAGCACTACGACACCGTGGCCCGTGAACTCGAGAACGAGGAATGGGACGGAGTGCTGCCCAGCCGGACGCACTCGATCGTGTTGGTCTCGAAGCTGCACATGCCGACCCTGCGCGCGTTGGCGTACGCCAGGGCGACCAGGCCCGACACACTCGAGGCGGTGACCGTCAACGTCGACGAAGCCGACACGCGCGCGCTGGTCAGGGAGTGGGAGGCGAGTGACGTCACGGTGCCGCTCAAGGTCGTCGAGTCGCCGTACCGAGAGGTCACCAAACCGGTTCTCGATTACGTCAAGCGAGTTCGCCGCGATTCGCCTCGGGACGTTGTCACGGTCTTCATTCCCGAGTACGTGGTCGGTCACTGGTGGGAGCAGGTTCTGCACAATCAGAGCGCGCTGCGACTGAAATCCCGACTGCTGTTCCAGCCTGGCGTGATGGTCACCAGCGTGCCGTGGCAGCTTCGGTCGTCCGAGAAGGCCAAGCGTGAGGTGCTCGGCAATGCGCCCGGTGCGTCGCGTCGCGGCTACGAGCCTCCGGCCGGCAAGTGAGCGAGAGTTGGTTCGGGCTCCTGCTCGAGGTCGAATTGGGCGCGCCAGGGCACGGCGGGTTCTGTGTGGCCCGCCACGACGGCCGGGTGATGTTCGTGCGTCACGGATTGCCCGGTGAACGGGTCCTGGCCAAGGTGACCGAGGACCGGGGCGGATCGTTCTGTCGCGCCGATGCCGTGGAGATTCTGTCTGCCTCTCCGGACCGGGTGGACGCGCGCTGTCCCATCTCCGGACCCGGCGGCTCGGGCTGTTGCGATTACTCCCACGCGAGTGCCGATGCCGGACGGCGACTGAAGTCCTTCGTCGTCGCCGAACAACTTCGCCGCGTCGCCGGAATCGAGCGTGAGGTGCACGTCGAGGAACTACCGGGGTCCGGCGACGGCACCGGGTGGCGAACCCGTGTGCGACTCGCCGTCGATTCCGGCGGACGGCCCGGCTATCACCGCTATCGCAGTAGCTCGATCGTCACCGAACTGACGTGTCCGCAAATGGATTCCGCGGCCTTCGAGGGTCTGGCGGATCAGCAATGGCGGCCGGGTGCCGAGCTGCAGGTGGTGCTCGACGGGGAAGGTGAGCGGCACGTGGTGGAGATCGCGCCCGCGCAGCTCTCGCCCACCGGACGCCGATCGCCGGGGCGTCGTGGCGCGGCCGCGCGTCGGGCTGCGTCGTCGCGGTCCCGGCCGGAGAAGGCCGTGATCGGATCGGGTCGGGTCACCGAACAAGTCTCGAACAGGGCGTGGACCCTCGACGCCACCGGATTCTGGCAGGCCCACCGCGGCGCGCCGCAGGTGTACACCGATGTGGTGGGCGACTGGGCGGACGCCACAGCCGGTGACGGTGCGTGGGATCTGTACGGCGGTGTCGGTGTGTTCGCCGCCGCGCTGGCCGATCGGGTGGGTCCGAGCGGCCGAGTCACCAGCGTCGAATTCTCCCGTCGCGCCGCCGAGGACGGCCGTTCGGCGCTGCAGGATCTACCGCAGGTCTCGTTCGTGCCGGGTCGGGTCGAGCGGTCGTTCGAGACGTTGACCGAGCCGGTAGCGGTTGCGGTGCTCGATCCACCTCGGGCGGGTGCCGGACGGGACGTGATCGACGCCCTCGCCGTCAGGTCTCCGCGTTCGGTGGTGCACATCGGATGTGATCCGGCCTCGTTCGCACGGGATGTGAGCTTGTATCGAGCTGCGGGATACGAACTGGTCGACATGCGCGCGTTCGACGCCTTTCCTTCGACCAGCCACGTCGAATGCATCGGCCGTTTCGTTCGTCGGTGAGGGCGGCGACCGATCAGGCCCGGTACGCAACTTCGGCGACCGGGGCGAAGGTGTGCGTGGGAACGGTCACGATGCGCTGGGCGCCGCAGGTGCACCCCTGATATCCGACGAGTCCCTCGCTCGTGTCGTGGGTGGAGTGGGTGGTCCAGGTGTGTGTGGTGTGTTCGGTGTGCATGCGTCCATCGTGATGTAATGGTCTTGTGCACATCAACCCTTACGGCGAATATGCGGTGAAACTCGGTATCGACCTGCTCAATTCACCGCCCACGTCGGCAACCGAACTGGGCAACCGCTGCGTCGACGCCGGCCTCGTACCGGACTGGACAGCAACCGACGCCGATCTTCTCGACACCCTCGAGTTCCTGCGTGACTGGGCCCGTGTGGTGGACGCAACCACCGAGAACGATCGGGCCGACGAGCTCAATGCGCTGTTGGCACAGGCGTCGGCGTACCCGCGGCTGACCAACCATGCCGACGACGGCTGGCACATGCACTATCGCGATCCCAACATCGAACTCGGCGGCGTCATCAGGGCCTTGGTGAGCGTCGGCACAGCGTTGCATCTGACCGGACGCGGAATGTCTCGCCTCGATCGCTGCGCCGCCGCCGACTGCACGCTTGCGTTCGCCGACACCTCGAGGACAGGCAGGCAACGCTACTGCGGAACTGCGTGCTCCAATCGCGACGCGGTCCGCAGGCATCGAGCACGCGCGGCCTCGTGATCGAGGCGATGCGCACCGTGTTCGCTAGGACTTTCGGTTGTACAAGCGCATCGTGATGGGCCCGAACACCGCCAGCAACACCGCGCACAGCATCAGCGTCACTCCCAGCCGACCGGTGTCCACATCGCCCTGCATCAGTCCGCGCAGTGACGTGACGAGGAAGCTGACCGGGTTGACGTCGACGAATGCGCGCAGCCAACCGGGCATCGTGCTGGGGTCGACGAAGATGTTGCTCGCGAAGGTGAGCGGAAACAGGATGAACATCGACACGCCCATGACCGCGGCCTCGGTGCGCACGATCATCGCGATCATGGTCCAGATCCAGGACAGGCAGAACGAGAACACCAGCAGCAGGGCGATGGACGCCACGACGCCGAGGACACCACCTTGCGGCCTGAAGCCGAGGACCAACCCGAGGATCAGCACGATCACCGACGCCAGCGTGTAGCGAACGACGTCACCGAGAAGCGCACCGACCAGGGGCGACGGACGCCAGATGGGCAGCGAACGGAATCGATCGAACACGCCCTTCTCGATGTCCTTGTTCATGGTCACGCCGGTGTACATCGTGATCATCACCACGGTCTGCACGAGGATGCCGGGGAGCAGGAACTGGATGTACGCCTCGGTCGACCCGGCCAGCGCGCCACCGAACAGGTAGGTGAAGAGCAACGTGAACATGATGGGAAAGGCCGTCACGTCGAACAATTGCTCGGGTACGTGCTTGATCTTGAGCAGCGCACGCCACCCGAAGCTCAACGACGTCGACAACGACGACGGACGCGGCGGACGAGGCCCGGCGGCACCGAGCACGTCGATGATGGTCGACGCCTGTGGCGTCGACTGCTGGGCTTCGGTCGTCATGACGCAACCTCCCGGTCGGATTCGACTGTGGTGCCGGCCTGATAGGTCGTTCCTGCAGGCTCCACTCCCGCCCCTCGGGTCGTTCCTGCAGGCTCCACTCCCGCCCCTCGGGTCGTTCCTGCAGGCTCCACTCCCGCCCCATGCCCGGTGAGGGCGAGAAACACCTCGTCCAAGCTCGGTTGCCCCAGCGTGAACGACGCGATGGGAATGCCTGCAGTGTCGAGTGCAGGCAGCACGGGCGCGGCCTGTGCCGGATTGTCCAACCGTGCGGTCACGGTGAACGGATCCGGGTCCTCGGTGACGTTGTCGCCGAGCAGATCTCGCAGGATCCGTGCAGCGGCCGTTCGCTGGGACGTTTCGAGAACTCGCAGGTGCAGTGAATTCGATCCCACCGATGCCTTCAGCTCGCCCGTCGTCCCTTCGGCGATGACCTTGCCTCGATCGATGACTGCGACACGCCCGGCCAGTTGATCGGCCTCGTCCAGATACTGTGTCGTCAGTAACACCGTCGTTCCGCCTGCGACCAACGCACGGACGATCTCCCACACGTGGTTTCGGCTGCGAGGGTCGAGTCCCGTGGTGGGCTCGTCGAGGAATATCAGTTCGGGAGTGACGATGATGCTGGCGGCGATGTCGATGCGACGGCGCATGCCGCCGGAGTAGGTCTTGACCTGCCGCGGTCCGGCATCGGCGATGTCGAACGCCGTCAGCAACTGCTCGGCTCGTGATCGGGCGGCAGGCCGTGAGTAGCCGAGCAGTCGAGCGAGCAGCACCAGATTCTCCGTACCGGTGAGATCCTCGTCCAGGGAAGCGAATTGTCCTGTCAGAGCTACCTTCTGCCGTACGGCCTCCGGTTCGTTCGCGACGTCGTGGCCCAGGACCCGGGCGTTGCCTCCGTCGATCGGAAGCAGGGTGGCCAGCATCCGGATGGTCGTCGTCTTGCCTGCGCCGTTGGGCCCGAGCACGCCGTAGACACCACCGGACGGGATGGACAGGTCGACTCCGTCGACAGCGATGTTCGTGCCGAAACGTTTGACCAGACCGTGTGTCTCGATCGCCGCCATGTCTCTCGTTCCCTCCGGTGGGCCGGTCGCCCGATTCCCCGCGATTGTCCGATTCTCCACCAAGGATGAAACGCGGTCCACAACTCCGCAAACGAATTTCGGTTCCGAACCATCCTCCGGTCGGTTTGTTCCGAATATGTACTGCGGCGGGAAAACGCGGAGGTTTCGATATGAGAGCGATATGACCACTAGTGTCATGATCGATGAACTCGATCATGAACCCGTCTGTTGGGACGACCTTCCGATGAGCGCGCCGTTGTCGGATGCGTCCGGATCGTCGGATGCCGGCCGTGACCGGCCGACGTCCGATGCCTCGGAGAACTACGCGGCAGAGGATGCGGTGTGCGCTGTTCCCAGTCCACAGCTCAAGAACCTGCGTGCCGACGAAACGGATCGTCTCCGCCGGTTGATGGCGTCGGTCGCACAGGGCGATCGGGCGGCGTTCGCCGAGTTGTACGACGCGACGTCGTCGCGGGTGTACGGCATGGTGCTGCGGGTGCTTCGCGACCCGGGGTACAGCGAGGAGACCGCACAGGAGGTCTTCCTTCAGATCTGGCGTGCGGCACCGAACTACGACCCGAACCAGGGCAGTCCACTGGCCTGGATCATGACGCTGGCGCACCGTCGCGCCGTCGATCGCGTTCGGAGCGAGCAGTCGGGTACCGACCGTGAGGCCGCGTACGGCGCAGTCAGTCACACACCGGAGCACGACGAGGTACTCGAGACGGTGACGCAGCGGCTCGAATCCGAGGCCGTGGTTGCCTGTCTCGATACTTTGACCGATACGCAGAGCGAGTCGGTCCGAATGGCTTATTACAGCGGTTACACCTATCGCGAAGTTGCGGAGCGGCTCGGGGTCGCGGTTCCTACCATCAAGTCGCGCATACGAGACGGATTGATCAAATTGAAGACATGCCTGGGGGTGATCCCGCAATGAACGAATCGTCACGACAACGACTGCTCGACGACGCGGTGGTCTATGCCCTGCACGCGACCACCGAAGCCGAACGACGCGACATCGAGACCGAACGGCTGCGCGTCGACGAGACCGCACGCGCCCAGTTCGACGTCCTCGTGGGCGAGATCCACGAGACGCTGGCCTTGGCAGCGGCGGCCGACGCCGCTCCTGCACCCGAGCGCCTCCGGCAACGGGTGCTCGATCAGGTCGCCGTCAGCGATCAGGAGCCCACGGTCCACAAGCTGCCACCGAACGTCACGCCACTGCACCGGCATCGGCGGGAACGCTCGAAGGCCTGGCGGTACTCGATGGTCTCGGCTGCGGCCGCGGTGGTCGTCGCCGTCGGCGGCGTAGTGGTGGTCAGCCAGACCATGGGCAACGATGCGCAGCCGACTCAGGCGGATCAGATCGTGGCCGCGCCCGATTCACGACAGGTGACGGCGGAGTTCCCCGGTGGCGGCTCGGCGACCGTGGCGTACTCGCTGTCCCAGAACGCGGTAGTCGTCGATCTCGACGGAGTCCCGCAGCCACCACCCGGCCGCGTCTACCAAATGTGGTTCGTGGACGGTTCACCTCGCTCTGCCGGCGTGGTGACCGAGGATCAGCTCACCTCCGAGGACGGCACGGTGGTCGACGGTCTCGGGTCGTCGACGAACTTCGCGTTCTCGCTCGAACCCGCGGGCGGGTCTGCGCAGCCCACCGAGGTGCTCACGATGCTGACGCTGGGTGCCTGAGAACAGCACACGCACAGTCGCCTCGGGCGGTTCGACGTTCGGTCAGAGGCCGATGTCGAACCGCCCGAGCGTTCTGATCACCGCTGCCATCTGGCCGTAGGCTCCGGTGGCGAGATTTTCCAGCAGCGCCAACTTGACCTCCGGTGCGTCGCGTGTGAGAGCCCGGAAGTGCGCCGCCGACACCACCACGAGATCGACCGGTGTGTCGGCGACCATGTCGAGCAGGAACGGTACCGACATCAGCAGAGGCATCTCACCGAAGCTCATCCCGGGGGAGAGTGTGGTGATGCGGTGCTTGCCACCGTCGGCGGCGACGGCCGTGGACGTCACCTCACCACGCAGCATCAGGAACAGGCCCGCAGCCGCATCTCCCTGGCGAACGATCACATCTCCGCGCGCGTAGTGCCGCTTCTCCAGATACGGAGTCACCGCGTCGAACTGCGCGGCGGACAGCCCGGCCAGCAACGGATGCTCGGCCGTGGTGACCACGGTCGGTTGTCGCACACCCGCGCAATGACGATCGAGCAATAGATTCTCGGCCCACTGGATGGCCGCACCCAGGCTCGAGTAGGTTCGGCCCGCGGGGTCCGCCGGGTCGAGACTCGACGTCGTGTGACCCATGATCGCCCTGGGATCCACCAGACCCACCACACAGCCGTGCTCCGCGAGATCCTGACGTAGATCCTCGAACATCGTCCGGGCGATGTCACTGACCTCGTCGACGCCGCGCACATCGATGACGAGGGCATCGAGTTCCCGATCGAGGTCGCCGATCTCACGGACGGCAGTCTCGGCACCGGAGAACAGTAGATCCCCGTGCAGTTCGTACACGCGGGCGCGATCGCCCACGGCAGCCAAGGTGGCCTGTTCCACGTCCGATCGCCGTTTGCGTGAGGGTGCCTCGGTGACCACGTATCGGCGCCGGATCGAGGATTTCGCCGCTCGGGTGACGTGCAGGAAGTGCAGTTCGAGTCGTGTCGAGAGTTCTCGGCAGGCGGCGACTCCACGCACGCTGTTCCCGTGCGAGTCGAGCCGCGGGGAGTAGACGGCGATGCCCATCTGCCCCGGAAGTACCGCCAGGATCCCGCCTCCCACCCCACTCTTGGCCGGCAGGCCGACCCTCGCGACCCAGTCGCCTGCGCCGTCGTACATCCCACACGTGGTCATGACCGACAGCACTCGTTCGACCAGTGCAGGTGCCAATGCGCGTTCACGCGTGCGTGGATTGACGCCGTTGTTGGCCATCGTTGCCGCCATCATGGCGAGGTCCGCGGCGGTGACGTCGATCGAGCACTGGCGGAAGTACAAATCGACAGCGGCGTCGGGATCGTGGTCGATGATGTCGAACGAACGGAGCATGTACCCGATTGCGCGGTTGCGATTGCCGGTGCGGGCCTCCGACCGGTAGACGGCGTCGTTGAACGTCAGAGACCGTCCCGCATACCGCGAGTACGAGGCTCGAATGCGCTCGAATCGATCCTCGGCACTTCGCCCGACGATCAGCGACGCCGACGTGATGGCACCTGCGTTGATCATCGGGTTGCGTGGTCGCTCGGTGACGGGGTCGAGACTGATCTCGTTGAACGGTTCACCGGACGGCTCGACGTCGATCTTGCGCGCCACGGCGTCCAGGCCCCGGTCGGCCAACGCCAACGCGTAGGTGAACGGCTTGGAGATCGATTGGATCGTGAAGGGGAGTCGAGTGTCGCCGACCTCGTAGACGTAACCGTCCGTGGTCGTCAGCGCGATACCGAACCCGTCCGGCGCGACGGCAGCGAGCTCGGGAATGTAGTCCGCCACCTGCCCGGACGTATCGTCGCGGCACAGTTCGTGAACTCGGCGCAGGATGGCATCGACCACGTTGCTCATAGGCCACACTGTATGTGTGATGTCCGTTTCGTCACTGCCCAGGTTAGGGGCGGCTGACCCAGGGCCTCTCCACGTTCGACGGTACTGTCGGCGTCACGATGCTGGGCGGAGCAGCAGTGCTCGATAACTCCGTAGACTGAAATTTCCATTGTGTTTTCCGGCCGGAGGGAGCGATCTCGTTGGGTGTCCTAGCTCGAATTCAGACGCCCGAGGACTTGCGCGACCTCGGCAGTGCGGAGCTGGCCGAACTGGCCCGCGAGATCCGTGCGTTCCTCGTCGAGAAGGTGTCCGCTACCGGCGGCCACCTCGGTCCCAATCTCGGCGTGGTGGAACTGACACTGGCGATTCATCGCATCTTCGACTCCCCGCGCGATCCCGTCATCTTCGACACCGGTCATCAGGCATACGTGCACAAGATGCTGACCGGGCGCACCGGTCTGTTCGACACGCTCCGTAAGCAGGGCGGCCTGTCGGGCTACCCGTCACGGGTCGAGAGCGAACACGACTGGGTCGAGTCCTCGCACGCGTCGGCCTCTCTCTCCTACGCCGACGGCCTGGCCAAAGCGTTTGCCCTGAAGGGCGAGACCGACCGCCACGTCGTCGCCGTGGTCGGCGACGGTGCCCTGACCGGCGGAATGTGTTGGGAGGCCCTCAACAACATCGCCGCAGGCCGCGACCGATCCCTGGTGATCGTCGTCAACGACAACGGTCGCTCCTATGCCCCGACCATCGGGGGCCTGGCCGATCATCTGGCGGCCCTGCGGCTCCAGCCCGGGTACGAGAAGGTGCTGGACAACGGTCGTCGTATCGTTCGTCGCATTCCGATCGTCGGGCCCACGGCCTACGCGATGTTGCACGGCATGAAGGCCGGGGTGAAGGACGCCATCAGCCCGCAGGTGATGTTCACCGATCTCGGTATCAAATACCTGGGGCCTGTCGACGGCCACGACCAGCACGCGATGGAATCGGCATTGCGCCGAGCCAAGGCATACGGCGGTCCGGTCATCGTCCACGCGGTGACGCGCAAAGGCATGGGCTACGTTCACGCCGAAAACGACGTCGCAGACCAGATGCACGCCACCGGGATCATCGATCCGTTGACCGGACTGGCGCGATCCAAGTCGGCACCGGACTGGACCTCGGTGTTCTCGGCGGCATTGATCGAGCAGGGTGAGCAGAACGAGGACGTCGTGGCGATCACCGCAGCGATGGCCGCGCCCACCGGTCTCGCCGCGTTCGGAATGCGGTTCCCCGACCGATTGTTCGACGTCGGAATCGCCGAGCAGCACGCGATGACGTCGGCTGCCGGGCTGGCGCTGGGCGGCATGCATCCGGTGGTCGCGATCTACTCCACCTTCCTCAATCGAGCGTTCGACCAGCTGCTGATGGACGTGGCGCTGCTCGGACTGCCGGTCACCGTGGTGCTGGACCGCGCCGGTGTCACCGGGGCCGACGGTGCCAGCCACAACGGCATGTGGGACATGTCTCTGCTCGGCATCGTCCCCGGCATGAAGGTGGCGGCACCGCGCGATGCCGAGACTCTGCGAGAAGAGTTGGCCGAGGCGATCGCCACGTCCGACGGACCCACTGCCCTGCGCTTTCCGAAGGGCGCAGTGACCGAGACCGTACCGGCAGTACGCAGACTGGACGGAATCGTCGACGTACTGAGCGAGCCGTCGGGTGCCACGGGCGATGTGCTGATCGTGGCCGTCGGAGTGTTCGGTCCGCTGGCCGTGCACGCCGCGGAGAAACTCCGACAGGACGGCATCTCGGCGGCCGTCGTCGACCCCAGATGGGTGCTGCCCATCCCGCAGGCGCTGCTGAAATTGGCGGAGGACTACCGGATGGTGGTCACCCTCGAAGACAGTGGCCTGCACGGTGGTATCGGTTCGACTCTGTCCGCGGCTCTTCGCGCGGCAGGTGTCGACACCCCGTGTCGCGATCTCGGTGTGCCACAACGATTCCTGGACCATGCATCGCGCGAACAGCTTCACCACGAACTCGGTCTCACCTGCGAGGACGTCGTACAGCGGGTTTCGCACTGGGTCAAGAGCCTCTGACGCCGGCTTCTCGCCGGACGTCGACGCCGTAGAACCCGCGGCGTCCGGTCACCGCGCCCGCGACTGCCATCGGTACTCGTCATCACGAGTGAGAAGAGCACCGACGGTTCCCACCGTTGCGTTGCCGAGTGACGATAATTTTCTTTGCGAATATGTGACCTGTGTGACTGGTGTGTCGTTGCTGGACAAACCGGGACGACTGGCATGTTTTGTCCATGACCCTCGTCTTCGACGGTAGAACCGACGTCTCGGACAGCCGAATCGATCCGGCTCTCGGCGACGGTGACTCCGACTGGGCTGCCGTCGAACCCGTGGATTGCACTCCTGCTCTGGATTCCCGGAACGACGGGGTGGAGCGACGGCATTCGCGGTGGTTCGTGGCGATGTCGGCAGTGATCGGTGTGGTGGCATTCGCTGCTCACGATCGTTTGCTGTCGTTCGACTCGTTGTACGGATTGTTCGGCAACGGTGTCGACGCTCTCGTCTACCGGCACGGCGGCGCAACCGTGCTCAGTGGCGAAGGGCTGTACTCGTTCTCGTTGTTCGGCACGCTGCCGTTCACGTATCCGCCGTTCGCCGCGGTGCTGTTCGCGCCTCTGGGCTTGCTGTCCGATACCGCCACCGGATTGCTGGTGAACATATCCAACGTCGTGTTGCTCTACGGAGTGGTCTATCTCAGCTGGCGTCGACTCGGTTACGAGAACAGCACGCGGACCAAGGTGGTGAGTGTGGCTCTTGCAGTGGGCTGCTCGTGGCTCGAGCCGGTGCGCATGTCGTTGTGGTTGGGCCAGATCAATCTGCTGTTGCTCGCCTTGGTGCTGTGGGATCTCGGTCGGCCCGAGGGCAGTAGGTTCCGAGGGTTCGGTGTCGGAATTGCGGCCGGTCTGAAGCTGACCCCGGGCCTGTTCGTCGTCATGTCGATCGTGCAGAAGCAGTGGCGAACGGCATGGACCGCGGCCGTCACCGGTCTTGTCACGGTGCTGATCGGGTTCGTGGTCGTGTTTTCCGACGCGTGGCGCTATTGGACCTCCGCGATCCTCGCTTCGGACCGGGTGGGGTCGACCACGTCTCCCGCGAATCAGTCGGTTCGGGGGATGGTGGCGCGGGCGTGGGGAACCGAGCATCCGCCTGTGTTGGTGTGGTTGCCGGTGGCGGTGGTTGTCCTTGCCGCGGGGATGTGGGTCTCGTATCGAGCTCACCGGGCGGGTAGAACACTGCTGGCGATGACGCTGTGCGGTCTCACGGCCCCGATGGTTTCGCCGTTCTCCTGGGGCCATCACTGGGTGTGGTGCGTTCCGTTGCTGGTGATCGGACTCGACGCGTGTTCGCGGTCGAGCACACGACACCGCATCCTCCGTGTTCTCGGAGTGCTCGCCGCGACTGCGCCTTTCGTGGCCTGGTATCGCACTCAGGCCGATGTGGTGGTGATCGGCACGTTCATGCAGTCCGTATCGCCGATTCTCGACGGAGGACTGCGGAACGCGTATTGCGTTGTCTACGTGATCGTTCTGGCGGTAGCGGCGACAGGATTGCGCAAGGACTCGACGATCCGTTACGTCCCGGCGGCCAATTCTTCGATCTGAACGCGATCTATCAGATGGGCCAGGGCGAAGGGGTCGTGTGCGAACATCCGCTCCACACTTGCTTTGTCGGTGCCTTCGACGATCATCGTGGCACCACTGTGATCGGCGAGCGGGCTCGACGATCGGAGGATCTTGCGGCGCTCGAGTTCTCGCAACCAGGCGCGGTGATCGGTGCGGTGATCGTCACGGCCCGAGGAGGTCTCGGGGGTGTACGCGTATTCGACGACGAACATCGGCATGTCAGATCTCCATGTCCTCGAGCTCCATTCCTTTGGTTTCCTTGATCTTGTACTTGACGAAGAAGAAGGACACGATCGCGAAGAACGCAAAGAACGAATAGATGAATCCGAGTCCGATGGTGTCGGACAACGGCGGAAACGCGAGTGTGATGGCGAAGTTGGCAATCCAGTTCGCGGCAGTACTGATACCGAGTGCGACTGCTCGCATTCGGTTGGGGAACATCTCTCCTAGCATCACCCACATGATCGGGCCCCAGGTTGCGGCGAAGAACACGACGAAAAGGTTGGCACCGACGAGAGCCACAGGGCCCCAGGGCGACGGCAATTCGAGTTGGTCCCCGCTACCCACTGCCTGGCTGAACGAGACGGCCGCGAGTACGAGGCCGACGAACATTCCGATCGAGCCGATCATGAGCAGATTTCGTCGGCCGAATCGGTCGACGAACAAGATGGCGACGAATGTCATCGTGACATTGATGACCGAAGTGATGACCGAGGTGACGAACGATTGATTCTCGCTGAAGCCGACGGACTTCCACAGAGTCGTCGAATAGTAAAAGATCGCGTTGATTCCGACGAACTGCTGCAGGATCGCCATGGTGATACCGACCCAGACGATCGGGTGCAGCCCGAACTTCGGTCCACGGATATCGGCGAAGGATGATTTCGATTCCCGGCGCAAGGTCAGTCGGATCTGTTTCACCCTCTCGTTCGGGTTCACCTCCCCGGTGATGTCTCCCAGAATGCGGGCCGCTTCCTCGTCGAGATGTTTTCCGACGAGGTATCGGGGCGACTCGGGAATCAGCGTGGCGAGAAAGCCGTAGACGAGTGCCGGTGCGACGCCGACGAGGAACATCCATCGCCAGGCCTCGAGTCCGAACCACAGGTCGTTCGACGGCCCACCTGCCGCGTTCTGCAGCACCGCGTCCGACAGCAGAGCAGCGAAGATTCCGATGGTGATGGCCAGCTGCTGCAGCGAGGCCAATCCACCTCGATAGCGGGCCGGGGCTATCTCCGAGATGTATGCGGGCGCGATCACCGATGCGATGCCGATGCCCAGGCCGCCGAGTACACGCCAGAGCATGAGATCCGGGACGCTGAACGCGAACCCGGATCCCACCGACGAGATGGTGAACAGTGCGGAACCGAGCAGCATCACCTTCTTTCGGCCCCAGCTGTCGGCGAGCCGGCCGGCGAACCAGGCACCGACCGCACAACCGAGAAGTGCGATGGCCACTGCGAAGCCGGTGACGAACGACGACAGTGCGAAGTTCTCCTGGATGGAGTCCACCGCGCCGTTGACGACGGACGAATCGAACCCGAACAGGAAGCCGCCGACAGCGGCGGCAATCGTGACTCCGATGACTTTGGCAGTGTGCCGATCGGTGGATTGCGTCATCACGTGACCCAGCTTTCGAGGTGAACCAGCATCCTTGGTGGTCGATCGCCATCATCGTCCTCGCACCGACGGAATGGGAGCGAAATCGACTCGATATTCGTGGCGTACAGGAATCGGCTCACCGAAAAAGGTGAATTGTCCGATATTCCGTCTGTCGAACTCGAAGTTGTGGACGGAAAACTGCCGAAAGTCGTCCACAGCTTCGAGTTCGGCGGCAGGTGGCTAGCGCGCCTGGGCGGCCGACCATTGATCGAAGGTCTGGAGACCGTGATCCGACTCGGTCGTGGTGACCAGCGTTCCGTCTCGCATCGCGCGACCGTACGCGCCGGGGATCGGGACCTCGAGCACCAGGCCGCGAGCACCGATGGCCCGTGCGTAGCGCCTCACCATCTCGGCCATGCGTTCCTCACGTGGTCCACCGAGATCGGCGACCCGACCTGCCGGGGACCGCTCCGCGAGGTCGATCAGTCGTTCGGCGACCTCGCGGGCCGCGATCGGTTGCGAGACCATCTTCGGGATGATGCTCACCGGACCGAACGACGCCTGCGCGCGGATCTGGCCGGCGAACTCGTGGAACTGAGTGGCTCGAAGAATTGTCCAGGGCACTGCTCCAGCACGAACGAGGCTCTCCTGCTCCACCTTTCCGGCGTAGTATCCGTGCGGTGCCTCGTCTATTCCGACGATCGACAGCGCCAGGTGATGGCCGACACAGGCCGCGCTCTCCGCCTCGAGCAGGTTTCGCGTGACGGCGGCGAAGAACGCCGTCGACTCTTTCGCCGAGACAGTCCGCGTCGACGCGACGTCCACGACCGCCTCGACTCCGGACATGGCGTCGGACAGTCCTGCCCCGGTGACGAGATCCACACCCGCAGATCGCGACAGAACGACCACGTCGTGGCCGCGTTCACGCGCAACCTCGACCACGTGCACTCCGACTGTTCCGGTTCCCCCGGCTACGGCTAGCTTCATCGCGTATCCACCTGTTTCTCGAGAGTTGATCGGACCGCGTGTGGCGGGCCTCTACTCTCTGACGACACAGCCGCGACGAATGTATGGCGTGCATCAGACCCAACGCCGGAGTTTGTCCGGATTGAGCACGATCCAGACGCTCGAGACCACGCCGTCGGCGACGTCGAACCCGATGACGCCGAACACCGCGCTGCCGCGCCGCATCACGATGCCCGACAGGCCGTTGACGGGTTCGATGGACCACTCGAGGTCGGTCGATTTGGCGGTGATGCCGCGAACGAACCGAGCGACTCGATCGGATCCGAGGACGGCGTTGCGGGCCGCGGAGACGTGGCCGCCGCCGTCACTGACGAGGGCGACGTCGGGCGCGAGCACCGAGACGAGGGATGCGAGATCTCCGCCTGCCGAGGCCGACGCGAAAGCCCGCACGACGCGGTCGTGGTCGATGGGGTCGGCGACGGAGCGGTGACGGGAATGCACGTGAGCTCGTGCGGCAGAGGCGAGTTGGCGGCAGGCGGCCGGTGATCGATCCAGGACGGTGGCGATCTCGTCGAACGGAACGGCGAACGCGTCGTGCAGTACGAAGGCGACTCGCTGCGCCGGACCGAGTGACTCGAGCACGACGAGCAGCGCGAGGGTCACCGAATCCTGTTGCACTACTCGGTCGGCCGGGTCCATCGTGGTCGCGTTGCGGGAATCGACGCCGGGGACAGGTTCCGGCAACCACTGACCGACGTAGTTCTCGCGTCGAGCGCGAGCGGAACTCAGTACGTCGAGGCAGATGCGGCCTACCACTCGGGTGAGCCACGCCGCTGGGACGTCGATGGCGTCGCGTTCGGCGTCGGTGAGTCGGTACCAGCGAACGAGAGCCTCGGAGGCGGCGTCTTCGGCGTCGCTGTAGGAACCCAGCATGCGGTAGCCGATTCCGATCAACCGACTGCGTTCGCTGTTCATCGGATCAGACCTTATCTCGACACGAAAAAGCCGAGTTCGAGGTTGTGGACGAAAATGCGGAGAAATCCGTCCATAACCTCGAACTCGGCGGGCAGTGCTAGACGCTGGCGACGCCCGGTGCGAGGAAGCGCTGACCGGTGGCGGCCTCGGAAGCCCCACTACGGTCCAGGTACGGAGTGATGCCGCCGTTCCAGAAGCCGAATCCGCCGCCGAGGAGCAGGCAGAGGTCGATGTCCTCGGCTGCAGCCACGACGCCCTCGTCGAGCATGATCTTGATCTCGTCGGCGATCGCGTTGCGGGTGCGCTCGAGCACCTGCTCGGCGGTCGACGGCGAATCGCCCTGCGGCCACAGTGCGGCGACCTCGGGATCGACGACCTGGCCCTCGGGTCCGTAGGTCCACACACCCGGCTTCTTCGCCTCGACGAGAGCGCGGAACCCGGCGGAGTCCTTGAACCGCTCCGGGTATGCCTCGGCCAGGGTTTCGGCGGTGTGCAGAGCGACGGCCGGTCCGACGAGTGCCAGCAACGTCAGCGGACTCATCGGCATGCCGAGTTCGCCCACAGCGCCGTCGGCGACATCGAACGGGGTGCCCTCGTCGATGGCGCTGATGATCTCGTTCGACGCGCGAGTGACGAGACGGTTGAAGACGAATCCGGGGAGATCCGCCGACAGTACGGCCGACTTCTTGAGGGTCTTGGCCGTCGCGAATGCCGTTGCGAGAGTGGCATCGTCGGTCTTCTCACCCTTGACGACCTCGAGCAGTGGCAGGACTGCGACGGGGTTGAAGAAGTGGAAGCCCACCACGCGCTCGGGGTGCTTCAGGTCTGCCGCCATCTTGGTGATCGACAGCGAGGACGTGTTGGTCGCGAGTATCGTGTCGGCAGAGACGAATTCCTCGACTTCGGCGAACACCTTCTTCTTCACGTCCAGGTTCTCGAACACGGCCTCGATGACGAAATCCGTGTTCGCGAACGCGGACTTGTCGATCGAGCCGGACACCAACGCCTTCAACCGATTTGCGGCATCGGGGGACAGGCGCTTCTTGCCGAGCAGCTTGTCGATCTCGCCGTGGACGTAGCCGACGCCCTTGTCGATGCGCTCCTGATCGATGTCGGTGAGGATCACCGGCACCTTCAGCTGCCGAACGAACAGCAGTGCGAGCTGGCTGGCCATCAGGCCGGCACCGACGATTCCGACGCCGGAGATCTTGCGCGCCAGCGATTTGTCGGGTGCACCGGCGGGACGCTTGGCGCGCTTCTGCACCAAGTCGAAGGCATACAGCCCGGCCCGGAGCTCGTCCTTGACCAACAACGTGGACAGGGCCTCGTCCTCGGCCGCGAAGGCCTTGTCGAGTGAAGCAGAGTCGGTGATGTCGGTGCTCTTGGCGAGTTCGAGCAGCTCCACCGCGGCGACGGGGCCGGGGGCGAAGTTGTTGGTCTTGCCCGCGACGATGCCCTTGGCGCGGGCGATGGCGTCGTCCCAGGCCTGCCCGCGGTCGATCTCGGGACGGGCCGGGGTGATCTCGCCCTTGACGACCTGAGCAGCCCACGCGAGGGACTGCTCGAGGAAGTCGGCTCCGCCGAAGAGGGCGTCGGCGATGCCGAGGTCGAGTGCCTGCTGCGGCTTGAGGACGCGGTTCTGGTTCAGTGCGTTCTCGATGACGACGGTGACCGCGTTCGAGGCTCCGATGATGTTGGGCAGCAACTGAGTTCCACCCCATCCCGGTACCAGGCCGAGGAAGGCCTCGGGAAGACCGAGTGCGGCAGCGTTCTCCGCGACGGTCCGATAGTGCGAGTGCAGTCCCACTTCGAGGCCACCACCGAGTGCGGCACCGTTGATGAAGGCGAACGTCGGAACGGTCGACTCGCGCAGGCGTCGGAAGACCTTGTGACCGAGCTGTCCGATCTGCAGCGCCTCGTCCTTGGTCTTGATGTTCGGCACACCGTTGAGGTCGGCACCGACGGCGAAGATGAACGGCTTACCGGTGACGGCGATGGCCACCGGGTTCGCTGCGAATGTCTCGTCGAGGGCGGCGTCGAACTTGGCCAGTCCACCGGGACCGAAGGTCGACGGCTTGGTGTGATCGAAGCCGTTGTCCAAGGTCACCAGGGCGATGGAGCCGTCGAGCCCCGGTACGGAGACAAGCTTCGTGAACGCGTTCGTGACTACCTCGTCGCTGAACGCTGTGGTGATGTCGCTCATGCCTTCGCTCCTGAATAGTCAGCGTGGTTGGGGTTCTCCCAGATGACGGTGCCGCCCATGCCGAGACCGATGCACATGGTCGTCAAGCCGTAGCGGACGTCGGGCTGCTGAGCGAACTGGCGGCTCAGCTGCGTCATCAGGCGAACACCCGAGGATGCGAGGGGGTGGCCACACGCGATGGCGCCGCCCCACTGGTTGACGCGCGGATCGTCGTCGGCGATGCCGTAGTGCTCAAGGAACGCGAGGACCTGGATGGCGAAGGCCTCGTTGATCTCGAACAGGCCGATGTCGTCGATGCTCAATCCGGTTCGGCCGAGCAACTTCTCGGTCGCGGGGACCGGTCCGATGCCCATGACGGCGGGATCGACGCCGGCGAAGCTGAAGCCGACCATGCGCATACCGATGTTCAGGCCGAGTTCGTGCGCGGTGTCCTCGCCGGCGAGGATCGCGGCGGTGGCACCGTCGTTCAGTCCTGCGGCGTTGCCTGCGGTGACGCGACCGGCGGGACGGAACGGCGTCTTGAGCTTGGCGAGGTCTTCGACGGTGGTTCCGGGGCGAGGCGGCTCGTCCTCGGTGGCCAGGCCCCATCCTGCGGCGGACTTGGTGGCGACGGGCACGAGAGTGTCGGCGATGAAGCCGGCCTTCTTGGCCGCGTCGTACTTGTTCTGGCTGGCGACGGCGTACGCGTCGGTGCGGTCCTTGGTGATGCTCGGGAACCGGTCGTGCAGATTCTCGGCGGTGTTGCCCATCACCAGCGCGCTGGGATCGACGAGCTTGTCGGCGAGGAAACGCGGGTTGGGGTCGACGCCCTCACCCATCGGGTGGCGGCCCATGTGCTCGACACCACCTGCGATCACGACGTCGTACTGGCCGAAGCCGATGCCCGACCCGGTGGTGGTCACCGAGGTCATCGCGCCCGCGCACATGCGGTCGATCGCGAAGCCGGGGACGCTGCGGGGGAGTCCGGCGAGCAGCGCGGACGTACGGCCGATGGTCAGACCCTGGTCACCGGTCTGCGTGGTCGCGGCGATCGCGACCTCGTCGATGCGCTCGGGAGGGAGATTGGGGTTCTTGCGAAGGAGTTCGCGGATTGCCTTGACGACGAGGTCGTCTGCGCGAGTGTCGGCGTACATGCCCTTGGGGCCTGCTTTGCCGAACGGGGTACGGATGCCGTCGACGAAGACAACATTCCTCTGTGAGCTGGTGGACGCGGGTACAGACACGCTTTTCGATCCTCCCGACAGATGCGGACGACTCGCCCGGGTGCCCGGACGCGACCCCTACTGTAGCGGGTATTACCCGTCGGTAACTTGAGAAGGGTGCAGTGCCTTCGTCAGTACCGGCACCACCAGCGTTCGCTGCCAGGGCCGGGCCCCGCCGTCGGCCAGTCGGGCCTCGATCAGCTCGGCAGGGTCGACATCGGGATCGACCGGACTCTGCCAATCCCACACCAGGCGGCGCAGCAGATCCGGCATCAACAGATTCTCGACCGGCACCGACACCGATTCGCTGAGCTCGGTCATCGCCGCTCGTACGTCGGCTAGTCGCGCTGCCGCATCGGGATCGCGGCGAGCCCACCGATTGACCGGGGGTGGACCGTCGAAAGACGCTGCCATCGAAGGCAATTCGGATGTCGGGAGCGCCCGCGCACGGGTCAGGGCCGAGGCCCACAATCGGGACGATCTGCGCTGACGGGGACCGCCGAATACCGGTAGCTGCTCGAGCTCGCGCGCGGATTTGGGGTCCGCCGTTGCGGCCGCCACGATGGCCGAGTCGGGCAACACCCGGCTCGGTGCCACGTCACGCTTGGCCGCCAGTTCGTCTCGGGTGCTCCACAATTCGCGAACGGCAGCAAGAGTGCGGGGAGATTTGATCGCATGGATCCCCGATGTCCGACGCCATCTGTCGGTCTTGGGTTTGGGTGGCCCGAGGGTGAGGATGTGGGCGAATTCCTGTGTGGCCCATTCGGTTTTGCCCTGCTGTTCGAGCTCTTCGGCCATTGCGTCACGCAGCTCGAGCAGAACCTCGACGTCGAGTGCTGCGTAGTTGAGCCAGGTGTCGGGTAGCGGCCGGGTGGACCAATCGGCCGCTCCGTGGCCTTTCTGCAACGCCAGTCCGAGGGTGCGTTCGACGATGGCTCCGAGCCCCACTCGATCGAATCCGGCGAGGCGGCCTGCGAGTTCGGTGTCGTAGAGCGTGGCGGGTACCAGGCCGAGCTCGGCGAGTCCCGGCAAATCCTGATCTGCGGAGTGCAGTACCCACTCGAGCGGGTTGATCACCTCGGCGAGCGGAGCGAGGTCGCCGGTGACCGGGATCGGATCGAGCAGAACCGTGCCTGCGCCGCGGCGACGGAACTGCAGGAGGTAGGCGCGCTGGGAGTAGCGGAAGCCCGACGCACGTTCGGCGTCGACGGCGAGGGGGCCGTGACCCGATGCGAGAAGGGCGGCAGCCGCGCGCACGGCGTCCTGCGTGTCGACCACGTCGGGTATGCCGTCAGCCGGGGCCAGTAGCGGAACGGCGACAGGCTCGTTCGCCTCGTCGTCCGGCGTGGTCTCGGGAGAACTCTCGGCTGACATGAGATGTGACTCTAAGCCCTGCGGGTGGAAGGACCGCCCACTATGTCCGGCTGGAACCGCGCTGGCCGAGGGTGGTGATGCCCGCAGGCGGCAAACCGGCGGCGTAGGCGAGCACCTCGCAGAACGCCTCGACGTGCGTCGAGAGGTCCTCGGACGTGGCCGTCCACGAGGCGCGTAGTTCGAGCTGGTGGGCCTTGGGTGGCCCGGCGATGTCGCCGTAGCGCACCGAGCTGGTCGAGGTGACCGTGCCGCCGAGTGCGTTGAGCGGCTCCGACCGCGACTCCAGTGCGTCGACCAGCCAACTCCAGCCGACCTCGGGGAGCAGAGGATCGTCGGCGAGGGATTCGTCCACGTCCGCTTGGATGTACGCGACCAGTCGGAGGGTGCCGTTCCAGGCCTCGGCACCGTCGGGGTCGTACAGCAGGATCAGGCGGCCGAAGGCGTCGCCGTCGCTCTGTTCGTCGATCCGGTCGGATTCCGGATGCTTGACCTCGGCCCCGATCGCGTAACTGTAAGGGGCGAGACGCTGCGGCGGCCGGATCGGACCGATTTCGATCGCCGGGTGTACCTGAGCCCGATGCATCGCGTCGATGGCGGCGCGGAACGGCGCAGGTTCGGCGGTGGATTGGGGTTCGGTCACGTCACCGGACGTTAGACGCGTCACGTTGCCTGGACGCGGAGGCGCGCCGGGCCGTGATGCAACCGAAGTCGGTGTGTCGCCCTTGGTGGCGGGAGCTTTCCTCACGCGTGGCAGCATGGAACATGATGAACGCCGAACCGCACGCCACAGCCCCCGCCCGTCGAGAACTCCCGGACGCGCCGTTCCTGGCCGCGATCGCAGGTCGAGCTCCCTCGCGTCGGCCGGTGTGGTTCATGCGCCAGGCCGGTAGATCGCTGCCGGAGTACCGCAAGATTCGCGCCGGCATCGGCATGTTGGACTCGTGCTTCCGACCCGACCTCGTGGCCGAGATCACCCTGCAACCTGTGCGTCGGCACGACGTGGATGCGGCAATCCTGTTCTCGGACATCGTCGTTCCGCTCAAGGCCGCCGGTATCGATCTCGACATCGTCGCAGGCACCGGGCCGGTCGTCGCGCAGCCGGTGCGGTCGGCTGCCGATGTGGCCGCACTGCCGATCCTGACTTCGGATCAGGTGGAGCCGGTGGCCGATGCGGTGCGTATCCTCACCCGTGAGCTCGCCGGTACACCGCTCATCGGTTTCGCGGGCGCACCGTTCACTCTCGCGTCGTATCTGGTCGAGGGCGGCCCGAGTCGTAATCACGAGAAGACCAAGGCGCTCATGCGGTCCGATCCGGCGACCTGGCACGCCCTGCTCGACGCACTGGCCACCACGACGATCACCTTCCTGCAGGCTCAGCTCGCCGCAGGCGTCGACGCAGTGCAGGTGTTCGACTCCTGGGCGGGTGCGCTGTCGCTCGCCGACTACCGCGAGTACGTGCTGCCGCATTCGACGCGCGTGTTCGACGCCGTGTCCTCGGCCGGTGTACCCAAGATCCACTTCGGCGTCGGAACCGGCGAGTTGCTCGGGGCGATGGGTGAAGCCGGTGCCGACGTCGTCGGTGTCGACTGGCGAATCCCACTCGACGACGCCGTGCATCGCGTAGGCGGCGGCAAGGTGCTGCAGGGAAATCTCGACCCGGCGGTGCTGTTCGCCGGCTGGGATGCGGTCGAGGCAGAGGTTCGACGCATCACCGCCGAGGCGGATCGCGCGCTGGCGGCCGGTGCTCGCGGACATGTGTTCAACCTGGGCCACGGAGTGCTCCCCGACACCGATCCGGAGGTTCTGACCCGGGTGGTCTCGCTGGTGCATTCGTTGTGACGGTTCGGCGGTACGCCGTGGTCGGCGGCGGAATCTCCGGCCTCGTCGCGGCGTATCGCCTTCGGCAGTCCTGCGGGCCGGGTGCCGAGATCACTGTCGTCGAGGCGTCGTCGCGTCTCGGCGGCACGCTGCGCACCACCGCGGTCGGCGCGGACTCGCTCGACGTCGGTGCGGAGGCTTTCATCGGTCGACGTCCCGAAGTACCGGCACTGCTGGCCGAGCTCGGTCTGTCGGATCAGCTGGTCTACCCGGCGCCGGTCCGTCCGCTCGTCTATTCCGGCGGTCGAACTCACGCGCTCCCGGTCGGCACTCTGATGGGCATCCCGTCGTCCGCCGATTCGGTACGGGATCTGGTGGACCCCGAGGACCTGCACCTCATCGAGACCGAGACCTCTCGGCCCTTCGCCTGGACCGCGGGTTCGGACGTCGGTGTGGCCGATCTCGTGGGCACCAGGTTCGGCTCCCAGGTGGTCAGCCGTTCGGTCGATCCGCTGCTCGGCGGCGTGTACTCCGGTTCGTCGAGCTCGATCGGCATCCGTGCGGCACTGCCCACGTTGGCTGCCGCGTTGGACGGTGGAGCAGCCAACCTGACCGAGGCAGTGCTGGCAGCGCTGCCCACCCCGTCGCCGGGGCCGGTGTTCGGCGGGCTGCGCGACGGTTACGCGGTGTTGCTCGATGCCCTCGTCGCTGCGACCGATGCCCGGACGGTGGTCGGTGCAGGCGTCGGTGAGATCCGCCGCGAGTCCGGCGGATGGTTCGTCGAAGGAGTCGGACGCGTCGACGGCGTGGTGCTGGCGGTCCCTGCGCCGATTCTCGGCCGGCTCATCGCCGAGGTGGCGCCCGCGGCGTCGCAGGCCGCGCGGAACATCGATCTCGCGTCCTCGGTCGTCGTCGCGCTCGCATTTCCCAAGACGACCGAGCTGCCGCAGAATTCGGGAATCCTGGTGGCCACCGACGCGGGCTTGGACGTGAAGGCATTCACCCTGTCGAGCCGCAAGTGGCCGCATCTGGAGGAGCGTGACGCGGTACTGCTGCGGGCCTCGCTCGGCCGCTTCGGTGACACGACGGCGTCGGACCGATCCGACGCGGAGTCGATCCAGATCGCACTCGCGGATCTCGCGACGGTGGCGAACATCGATGCGCAGCCGATCGCTGCGACCGTACAGCGCTGGCCGGGAGGCCTACCGCAGTACGCGCCGGGGCACCTCGATCGCGTCGCCGCCATCGAGGCCGGAGTCGCCGACCTACCCGGTCTCGAGGTCACCGGTGCCTGGCAGCGCGGTGTGGGGGTGCCCGCGTGTATTGCGTCCGCCACCACCGCTGCCGCCCGTCTGGTCGAAGTGGCACGATAGGGCCATGGCACGCCTCGATTACTCAGCGCTCAACTCGACTCTTCGCTACTTGATGTTCTCGGTCTACAAGGTCACGCCCGGTGTTCTCGGCGAGGATCGGGCCGCGGCAGCCAAGGAAGCGAAGGTGTTCTTCGAAAGTCGTGAAGACAAGGGTGTCGCGGTGCGCGGGGTGTACGACATCGCCGGTATGCGCGCCGACGCCGACTTCATGGTGTGGACGCACGCCGAGCGTATCGAGGACCTCCAGGCGACGTACTCCGATTTCCGTCGCACGACCGCGCTGGGCAAGGCGAGTACTCCGGTGTGGAGCAACACCGCGCTGCATCGCCCCGCCGAATTCAACAAGAGCCATGTCCCGGCCTTCATCGCCGGCGAGGATCCGGGCGCGTACATCTGCGTCTACCCGTTCGTCCGTTCGATCGATTGGTACCTGCTGCCCGACGACGAGCGTCGCACGATGCTCGCCGATCACGGCAAGGCCGCACGCGACTACAAGGACGTGCGGGCGAACACCGTGCCGTCGTTCGCACTCGGCGACTACGAGTGGATCCTGGCCTTCGAAGCTCCCGAACTCGATCGCATCGTGGACCTGATGCGCGACCTGCGGGCCACCGAGGCGAGGCGACACGTGCGCGAGGAGACCCCGTTCTTCACCGGCCCTCGGGTCGAGGTGGACGCGCTCGTCGAATCCCTGCCGTGACGACGACAGGCGCACCCGCGATCGAGGCCGTTCTGTTCGACTTCTCGGGCACGTTGTTCAGGCTCGAGGAGCACCCCTCGTGGTTCGACGGGATCCACGACGCCGACGGCACCCCCGTCGACGGTGCGGGAGCCGCGGAACTGATGCGCCGTATGACGGCACCGGTGGGGGAGACGGTCGAGTTCGACGATGCGACGCGTCATGCGTGGCGAAACCGAGACCTCGATCCGGCCCTGCACCGGCAGGCCTATCTGCATGTGCTCGCGCAGTCCGGTGTCACCGATCCGGCGCACGCACAATCCGTCTACGGTCGCGTGATCGACGCAGATTCTTGGACGCCGTACCCGGATACCGAAGCAGTGCTGAAAAAGCTCGCTGCCGAATCGATTCGGACCGGGGTCCTGAGCAACATCGCATTCGACATCCGTCCCGCGTTCGTCGATCGCGGTCTCGACAGGTTCGTCGACGAATTCGTGCTCTCGTTCGAGGTCGGTCACGTCAAGCCGCAGCCCGAGATCTTCCGGCACGCAGTGACGGCGTTGGGTGTGGACCCCGCGGTGACGCTGATGGTGGGCGACAGTGACGAGGCCGACGGTGCGGCACGAGAGATCGGATGCCACTTCGCTCTCGTCGATCCGGTGCCGACGTCGCAGCGCCCCGATGCACTACTGAAGGCGCTGCGCGAGTTCGGAATTCGATGACCGGGGTGGTTCGATGACTGGCGTGGCCGGCGTCCAGCACATGGGCCACTGGGGAATGTTTCGCGCCGAGTCGGACGGACGTGACGTCACCGCAATCCATCCCCAGGTGACCGACAGCAACCCTTCTCCGGTGTTGGGCAACCTCGTCGGGTCGGTGACCCATCGATCGCGCGTCACCTCCCCGGCGGTGCGCCGGGGCTGGCTCGAGCACGGGCCGGGGCCGACCGACACCCGTGGCAGTGACGAGTTCGTCGACGTCTCGTGGGACGAGCTCACCGATCTGCTGGCAGCCGAATTACGCAGGGTCGTCGACGCATTCGGCAACAAGGCCATCTACGGCGGGTCGTACGGGTGGGCGAGTGCCGGACGCTTCCATCACGCGCAGAGTCAGGTGCATCGCTTTCTCAACTGCATCGGCGGTTACACGCGATCGGTCCACAGCTACTCACTGGGCGCGACCGGGGTCATCATGCCGCACGTCCTCGGTGCGCATTGGAAGATGTTCTCGCGCTCCACCTCCTGGAACGTGATCGCCGCCCACACCGAGTTGTTGGTGGCGTTCGGCGGAGTTCCGGTGAAGAACACCGGCATCAATCACGGCGGTACGTCGGATCATCCGACCGTCGATTCGCTCGACGCGATGCGCGCCCGCGGTGGGCAGATCGTCACCGTGAGTCCGCTCCGCAGCGACATGAACGGCGACGCGCGCTGGATCGCCCCGCGGCCCGGTACCGACGTGGCGATGATGCTGGCTCTGGCTCACGTGCTCGCCGACGAAAAGCTGCACGACACAAAGTTTCTGGAGAAGTACTGCCAGGGCTACCCCGAGTTCGAGCGATATCTGCTCGGCATCACGGACGGAATTCCCAAGACACCGCAGTGGGCGTCGGCGATCTGCGGCGTCGAGGCCGCCCTGATCGCGGAACTTGCCCGGGAGATGGCGTCGAAACGCACGATGGTGACGGTCACCTGGTCACTGCAGAGGACGCGACACGGTGAGCAGGCCCCGTGGATGGGCGTGACACTCGCGGCGATGCTGGGCCGGATCGGCGTTCCGGGTGGGGGATTCGGGCACGGCTACGGGTCGATGAACGAGCCGGGTCTGGCACCGGTTCCGTATCCGTTGCCGACCTTGCCGCAGGGTGTCAATCCCGTTCCCGACCTGATTCCGGTCGCCGCGGTCTCGGACATGCTGCTGAATCCCGGTGCCGAATTCGACTACGACGGTAGGCGATTGACCTATCCCGACATCAAGATCGTCTATTGGGCCGGCGGAAATCCGTTCCACCACCACCAGGATCTGGGGCGGCTGCGTCGCGCTCTCGGTAGGCCCGACACCGTCGTTGTGCACGACCCGTATTGGACACCGATGGCCAAGCACGCCGACGTCGTCGTCCCGTCGACGACGTCGTTGGAACGATCGGATCTGAGCTGCACACGCAACGATCCCTTGCTCGTCGCGATGGAGCCGGCCGCCCCGCGGTACGCGGACTCCCGCGACGACTACGACACGTTCGCGGAGTTGGCTACGAAACTCGGTGTGGGGCAACAGTTCACCGAGGGGCGTAGCTCGCAACAGTGGCTCGAGCATCTGTACGAGCAGTGGCGCGGATATCTGCGCGCCGGGGGCGTCGATACTCCGGAGTACGACAATTTCCGTCGCGAGGGTTCGTTTCGGATGAAGACCGAGGACGATCTGACGTTCTTCGAGGATTTTCGACGCGACCCGGTGGGCAACGCGCTGCGCACCCCCAGTGGAAAGATCGAGATCTTCTCGGCGACCGTGGCGGGGTTCGACTACGAGGACTGCCGTGGGCATCCGATGTGGTTCGAGCCGCAGGAATGGCTCGGTGGACCCCGGGCGCAGCAGTTCCCGTTGCATCTGATCGCCAACCAGCCGCGCACCAGGCTGCACAGTCAGCTCGATCACGGTGCGGTGAGCCGTAACTCGAAGATCGAGGGTAGAGAGCCGATAAGAATGCACTCGTCGGCGGCCGGGGCCAGGGGAGTGTCGGACGGCGACGTCGTACGGGTGTTCAACGACCGTGGCTCGTGCCTGGCCGGTGTGGTTGTCGACGACGCGATGCTGAAATCGGTCGTGCAGTTGTCCACCGGGGCCTGGTACGACCCACTGGATCCGGCAGATCCCGATTCGATGTGCGTACACGGCAGCGTGAACGTGCTCACCGCGGACGAGGGCTCGTCGGCGCTCGCGCGCGGCTGCACCGGCCAGCACGTACTGGTGGAGATCGAACGCTACGACGAGCCGTTGCCGCCGATCACCGCGTTCGATCCACCTGCTCGGTCCGAGGTCAGAACACGACCCGAGAGATGATCTCGGCGACCAGCGCCGGCTTGTCCTCGCCCTCGATCTGCAACGTTCCTGCCGTCACCATCTGTAGCGCCCCGCCCGATACCTCTTCGACGGAGACGAGGGTGGTCTGCAGGCGCACGTGCGCGCCCACCTTCACCGGGTTGATGAAGCGAACCTTGTTGGAGCCGTAGTTGATTCCGAGCTTGGTGTTCTCGATGGTGTAGATCTGCCAGTTGAGCATCGATACCAGGGACAGGCTCAGAAATCCGTGGGCGATGGGTGCGCCGAACGGGCTCTCCTTCTTCGCCCGCTCGACGTCGACGTGGATCCACTGGTGATCGCCCGTGGCGTCGGCGAAGGTGTTGACCCGTTCCTGGGTGATCTGCAGCCAGTCACTGGTGCCGAGGTCTTCCCCGACGGCTGCTTTGATCTGCTCTGGTGAGGTGAAAGTGCGCATACTCACAGTATGCACCGTCGTAATAGGACGTTCGACGGGAACGAGCGCGGCGCGCGATGTTCGGCGTCGTCGTCGGTCTGCTGAATTCAGGCCGTACAGCGCGACGTGAACGGAAAAGCGGCAATCAGATCGTCTTGGATTTCCGTCAGATTCGGGACCGGTCGATAGTCGCTCCGAAGCTGCGCGATCTTGTCGTGATCGCGCGCGAGGTCCGACGAATGCTGAACTGCTTCTCGATCGAAAACGGAGTAGTAGTCGTCGAATTTGTATCCGTTGCCGCCGATATCCTGCGTCAGCTCGATCCACGCATTGGGGATGCCGAAGGAGTCAGCGACGATCAAGCCGTGCAGACTCGTCGACATCACGAAGTCACATGCGGTGATGTCGGCGATGACCTTGGCCGGCTTTCGGGACGGGTCGATCAACGTCACGTTCTTTTCTCGCGCAAGCGCAAGCACTACGGGATCCTTCTTGTGCACCCAGTGGTAGACGAGACCGATTCGTCCAGGTACCCGCGGGGAGCGTGAATAGACCCTGTTCGCCAACAGCCCGGGGTCCCCGACCGCGACCTTGCGCTCGGACTTGATGCGATTCGATGACAGATGCCCGCGCACAGCGTAGAAGTCGAAGTCGGGGTAGCTGAAGTCTTTTTCGTGGGCAGTCTCGCTGAGCATGAATCCCGAACCCCAGACCTTGAGGTCCTTCCGCGCCTGCATGAGCTGGACCATTTCGAGAGTGGAACCTGCCCCGATCATGTCGCTTCGCTTCGCACGACGCCAGGAACATTTCTGCCCGAACAGTGATTTCACCAGTTCGGGCGTCAATTCGTCGCCGAAATTGGGTCTGACGCCGGTGAGTTTTACCTGACGCCACCAGAATGTTTTGATCGAAGTGGCCATGACGGCAAATTTACCTTATGCATAGGTAATCAAAGGTAAATTTACCGGTCTGGGCTCCATTTCGACGAATCTGTAGCTCGTGGCGCGTTCAGCGCGGCGACATCCGAGTGTCCTGTCCGATCAGGATGCAGGCTTGAGTGTCAACGAGATCGAGTTGATGCAGTACCGCTGATCGGTCGGGGTGGGGTAACCCTCGCCCTCGAAGACGTGTCCGAGGTGGCTGTGGCAACTGCGGCAGACGACCTCGACTCGGCGCATTCCCAGTGTGGTGTCTTCCTTCAGGATGACGGCGTCGCTGTCGGCCGGGTCGAAGAAGGACGGCCAGCCGCAGTGGGACTCGAACTTCTCGGTGCTGCGGAACAATTCGGCTCCGCAGGCGCGGCACTCGTAGATACCTTCAGTGGTGGTGTCGGTGTATTCGCCGACGCCGGGGCGTTCGGTGCCTGCCTGCCGCAGCACCGCATACTCCTCGGGGGTCAGCTTCTCGCGCCACTGTGCGTCGGTGAGCTGGACGGCCGGGGCGGAATTGTTGTCGGTTGCTGAACTCATGCTCACACGCTAATACGATTTGTCGGGCTATGCCGTTTTCGCAGGTGGAGCGCTCGGCAGCAGGTAGCTCGGTTCGATTCCGTCGTCGAGTCGTCCTTCGCTTCGGGCGGCGAAATAGCGTCCGACGAGCACGCCGAAGATGACGACGATGAGCAGGGCCCAGCCGAAAGTGGTGCGCAGGTAGTCCAATGCGCGACCGGTTTCGATCCAGCGACCCGACAGCCATCGGTCGTAGTTCATGAACCCGTAGATCGCGAGCCAGGCGGGCCAGTTGCGCAGCAGTGAGTTCTTCAGCACGACGGTCATCAGCAGCGGGAACAGCATCATGGAGTAGTACATCTGACCCAGCGAGCCCAACAGCCAGTGTGCGGTGAGGATCAAGCCCGAGGTGGTCGCGAAGAAGAACAGGCGGTCCTCGCGGCAGTATCGGTAGAGCAGCCACAGTGAGATCAGAACCATGATTCCCAGGACCGCTCGGATTCCGAGGGTGAGGAGTTCGGGAACACCGTAGTAGCGGCCGTTACCGACGACAGCGCTGTTGAAGTAGTCGCGGGTCTGCAGCAGATACGGCAGTGTCCGGTCGATGAAGTTCATCGGATCCACCGACAGCGGCCAGGCGATGGCCATCATCACGACGGGGATGGCGATCGAGGTGATGAAGACCTTCCACTGACGCGTCATCAGCGGAAGCAACAGCAGCGGGGCGAGCATCGGCTTGATCGCCAGAGTCAGACCCATGGCGACACCGGCCGACAGGTCCTTGCGCTGGAGGAGGAACCCGAGGAAGGCGACCTCGCCGAGGAGTACGAAGCCGTTGAAGTTGGTGAACACCAACGTGTTGGTCACCGTCTCGCTGACGAAGGCGGCCAGCAGCAGCGCAGGTGCCGCGACCGAATCGAGCCGGAATCCGAAGATGCGCAACAGGATGTACAGGGCCAGCAGTATCGCGACCGTGCTGGCGATGATGAACAGCCAGCGGGATCGCTCGGGGTCGATGACTGCGATGGGGGAGAGCAGCATCGTCGCGCTCGGTTGATAAAGGTAGTGCGGATCGACCGAGTCGAAGTTCGCCGTGTACACCGGCTGGCGGTTGAGGAATGCCAGGGCGGCGCTGTACACCGGGTTGAAATCGTTGGTGATGTCTCCGTTCACGGCTTTGATCACCACGCGCTGGATGACGGTCATGATGGCGATCGGCCACAGGGCGTACTTGATTACCTCGGCGGTCGTCCGCCCTGACCGCGGCTCCAGAAAGCTAAGTGACACCCGGGAACGGTACCCGAGGCGGTCACCGTACCGGCGAAGGACACCCCGCGATGCGTACCCGACTCAGGCGGGGCAGACGGTGCCGTCGGTCGGAAGCGCGGTGTCTCGTGCGTAGTTCACCGCGGCGCCCTGCAGACACTGAGATCCGCCCAGACTCGGATGCCCGCTGCCCTGCCACGCGGCCGAGGCGACGGCCGCACCGGTTGCCCCGACCAACCCGGTGACCGAGGACAACCCGCCGTTGCCGACGATGGGGTCGCCTGCGTTGGCCAGCACCAACACCGGGACGTCCAGGGAGGTGGGCAGCGGAGTCGACGGCGCAGTCGGCCAGGACGAGCACAGTAGAGCCGTCAGAGCAGCGTCGGTGCCGTAGATCGGATAGCGGTCGTTCCACTGCGACGACAGGTCGCGAACGCCCTGCGGCGACGGCCACTGTTGGCCGTCCGTGCACCGGGACACGAACTGACCGTCGGTGCCGTAGGCGTTCCGACCCCGCTCGGCGAGCGCGGCCAGCGCGCTGGTGTCGGACCCGGCGGCCGAGGACAGGGCGGTGGAGAGCCCGGTGGCGCGGGACGACGCGTCGCCTGCGGTGGATGCCAGGGCGAAGGTGATGCCGTCGAGAATCTCGTGCGTGGACAGCGGCGAGAATTCGCCACCGGCGGCGCGTAGGAGCAGCTGGGCGACGGCCGCCGTCGGATCGCTGCCGAGGGAGCAGTTCAGCGCGACGCATCGCTGCGCGAACGCCGCGAAGGCTGCTTCCTTGCCCTGTGTCCGTTGTTCGGCCAACGTGATCTGATCGGCGCCGACTCCGGTCGGTGAATCGAGGATCAAACGCGAGATGTTGGCCGGAAACTTCGCTGCGTAGGCCAACGCGGTGAGCGCGCCGTTGCCCGATCCGATCAGACCTATCTGTTCCACACCCCAGAGTTGCCGCAGGCGGTCCAGATCGTCCGCCGCATAGGTGGTTCCGAACGCGAGTTCCTGCGGTTGCAAGGTGTCGGTGCATTCGATCGTGGCGTCACGACCGGCGTCGACGGCGCGGTCGACCGTGTCGGCATCGGATCTGGTGAACTGCCCCAGCGCGTCGACCTCGGTTTTGGTCTCTGCGTCGATGCAGTCCACGGCAGTGGATCGGCCGATGCCGCGTCGATCCACCGCGACGATGGGATGAGCCTCGAGCAGCGTCGCGAGCGGACCGGCGGCCATCGTGGCCAACGTGGCCGTCGAGGACCGATCCGAACCGGACGTCAGCACCAGAGGTCCCGCGTCGGTGGGCGTTCTGTCGAGCCGCGCTCGCAACGCGCCGACGGCGAACGTGCCGAACATCTGTCCACTCGCATCGACGTCGGCTTCGTATTCTGCGCATTCGAGTGTCAGGCCGGGAGTGGTGGCGGTGAGCCCGAACGTCCCGAGTGTGGCTGCGGTGCAGTCGGCCCAGGCCAGATCGGTGGCCGGAACGGCAAGTGCGACCGGTTCCGGTGGCGCCTCTGCCGAGGACTCGGCGGGCTGACCGGGGGAGCGTTGTTCCACCGCGACGTCGGGTCGGATCGACGGGCCGGCACCACAGGCCGCGCACATCGTGGCGAGGACGAGGACCGCGGCGAGCAACGTTGATTTCTGCGTCACCGTGCGAGGCTATCGACTTTTCGATCGATGCCGGGCCGCGCACTGTTCATGGCCGACGCACCCAGCGCGTGAGCAGCGTTCCGTCGGCGTCGCCCAGAACGTGTACCCGGTGCATCGGCGCGTCGGCGGCGTCGGATGTGTGGGCGATACGGCCCGCCTCTCCGGCGACCAGCATCGGCGAGATCGTCAGACACAGTTCGTCCGCCGCCCCGTCGGACACGAGCTGTCCGAACAGTCCCGGTCCGCCCTCGCACAGGACGCGGCGAAATCCGAGCTCGCTCAGAGTCGCGACGATGTCGCCGGTCGAGACAGAATCGCCGGTCACCTCGATCACCGTCGCTCCCACTGCCCGAAGCGCGGCCACCTTCGAGCCGTCCGCCGCCGCCGAGGTCAGCACCACCGGCTGCACTTCGGTGTCGGTGACCAATCGAGAAGCCGCGTCGATCGAACCGGAGGCGGTGACCACGACGATCGTCGGAACCGGTGCCAGCCCGGCCGCCACCCGACGTGCCTTCGCTTCGCTGGACAGCGAGACGCCGCCGTAGTTCTCGGCCCGCGCGGTTCCGGCACCGACCAGGACGGCGTCGCACAGTTCTCGCAGGATGCCGAACAGGCGGGCGTCGGCGGGGGTTCCCAGGCCCGCCGACTTACCGTTCGCGGTCACCGATCCGTCGATGCTGGCGACGAAGTTCGTGCGAATCCACGGTCGGTCCACGTCGGTGGGATACGCGTGCAGGGCGCGGACGGCATCGTCGTCGAGTGTTGATCCGACGCTGGGCACGGACTCGGGTGCCTGCTCCGATGTGAAGTAGGTCCCAATATGGAGAAGCTGCATGAGAGAGATCAGACCACGTCGTTACGCTCGGCAAATGCCCGCACGCCTTGTCGACCGAAATCCCGTGGTTCCATCCGATCAGCTGATCGCGCAGATGGTCCCGCCGGCGATGTTCGACGACGTCAGTTTCTCCTCGTACATTCCCGACCCCAAGGAGCCGACGCAGGCTGCTGCGGTTGCGAAGGCCGAGGAGTTCGCGAGCAAGGTGCAGAAGATCCGCGGCAAGGGCAAGCGCGGTCTCTTCGGTAAGAAGACCCCGGCCATCGGTGCAGGCCTGTACCTCGACGGCGGCTTCGGTGTCGGCAAGACTCACTTGCTCGCCTCGATCTATCACAGCGTTCCCGAGCCCAAGGCGTTCGGCACGTTCGTCGAACTCACCCATGTGGTCGGTGCTCTCGGCTTCAACAAGGCACTCGAGGAGCTCTCGAGCCACAGTGTGCTGTGCATCGACGAGTTCGAGCTCGACGATCCCGGCGACACGATGTTGGTCTCGCGGTTGCTCTCCGAGCTCTCGCAGCGCGGGGTATCCATCGTCGCGACGTCCAACACCTTGCCCGGGCAGCTCGGTGAGGGTCGCTTCGCCGCCGAGGACTTCATGCGGGAGATCAAGAAACTCGGCTCGATCTTCGAGTCCATCCGGGTCGACGGCCCCGACTACCGCCACCGCGATCTGCCTCCGGCTCCCGAGCCCACCTCGGAGTCCGAGCTGATCGACCGCGCCGATACCGTCGAGGGTGCAACCCTGGACGATTTCGACGAGCTGCTGGCGCATCTGAGCACGTTGCACCCCTCCCGTTACGGCAAGTTGCTCGACGGCATTCCGGCAGTGTTCCTCAAGAACGTGCACCCGGCATCGGATCAGGCCATCGCTCTGCGCCTGGTGGTCCTCGCCGACCGCCTGTACGACGCGGGCATCCCGGTGACGGCCTCGGGCGGCAAGCTCGACGAGATCTTCACCGAGGAGATGCTTGCCGGCGGTTACCGTAAGAAATACCTGCGCGCCACCTCGCGTCTGCTGGCACTGTCCCGTTTCGCTGCAGTCGGCTGAGCGGTCGTCACAGCCTCACCTGCATGACGTAGTCGTCGTGCGTCTGAACGCCGACGACGAACGTCTTGATGCCCACGATCTCGAACCCGTGTTTGGCGTAGAACTTCTGGGCCCGCACGTTCTGTTGGTTCACGCCCAACCATGCTGTCGCACAACCGGAGTGGCGTGCATGGTCGAGTGACGACGACATCAATCGCCCCGCGGCCCCGCTGCCGTGCTGGGTCGGCTGCACGTACAGCTTGCTGACTTCCATGGTCGGCTCGGGCGAGAGTGTCGCGCGAATTCCGGGGTCCGCAGGCGGCCCGGACACGAGCATGGCGTAGCCCACGACGTCGGCATCGCCTGTCTCGTCGATCAGCACCGTTCTGGCCGCGTCGTCGATGTAGTTCTCGAAGTGCTCGGCCGACAACACGTTCGAGACGAACTGCGCGATGTCCTCGGGCCGGGTTCCCGGCGGGCAGGCGAGGGGAAAGGTCGACGCGGCCACTTCGGCGACGCGACGTGCATCGGTACGTGCTGCCACGCGCACGGTCACAGCAGATCGACCGCGTTCTTGGCATCGCGCAACGACAGCCCGGTTCGGTCGCGCAGCAGTTTGATGGCAGAGATCGCTTTACCCTCGGATTTCAGTGACTGCAATCGCGGGATCAGATCGTCCCAGGGTGTCGGACCGGATTGTGCCGCGTCGACGATGGTGGCGGAGGACGGAAACGGCTCGCCGCGCTGGACGCTCTCGATCGCGTTCTTCGCGTCGGCGAGTCCGGCACCCGTTCGTTCACGAAAGACCTTGATGGCCTGAACCTTCTTGTTCGCGGCCAGTAGCGAATAAATGTCTGCGCGGGCGCTCTCGTCGAGACCGATGAGCCTGATGTTGCGCGAGGTCTCCGGGGACGAGCCCGGCTTCTTGCGGGCCAACAGCCACGCCGCGAGCACTGCAGCGTCGACGAGGACCAACGCCACGATGAACCATCCCCAGGTCGGCATGCCTTAGTAGACCACTTCAGCGCGACGGGTCGAAGAGCGGGACGACAACCGACGAATCGGACGTCGGGGCACCGAACAACGAGGCGGCTCCGGCAAGGGTTTTCGTCGCTGCGTCGTACTTCATCGGAGCAAGGTCGTGGCCCGCGCCCTCGATGTCGACGAGCAGAGTGGGAGCCGGGACGAGCGCGAGCGCAGCGCTCAATTCGGTCGTGGTGCCGAACGGATCCTTCGTGCCGTGCACCACCACCGTCGGTGTTCGAAGTTCGGGAAGGTGTTGTGTACGAGCCTTGTCCGGCTTGCCCGGCGGGTGCAGGGGATAGGAGGTCAGGACGAGTCCGTCGACGAGACCCGGTCGCTCGGCCGCGATCATCGAGCCCTGCCTGCCACCGTAGGAATGCCCACCGAATGCGATGAATCCAGAGGTCTCGGCGCGAAGGCGGTCGACGGCCGACGCGATTCCGAGCCGATCCTCGGCCGCCCTCGACGGGTGCGGCGGCCCCTTGGGTTTGCGTACTCGAAAAGGAAGGTCGAAACGCAGGACCGTGAATCCGGCTGCCGCCCATGCCGACGCGATGCGCTGCAGCAGCGGCGACTCGCAGTTGCCGCCCGCACCGTGCGTGAGAGCGAGGCCGCCTCGTGACGGTATGGAGGGTGTGTGCAGAAATGCGACGCCCCCGCCGAGATCGATGTCGGCGGGGGCGTCGGGACCATCGAGTTCAGGCATCGTTCGAGGACGTTACCTTTTCCTGGGTGTCGGCGTGATCGGTGTCCGCAGAGCCGTCGGAGTCGGTGGAGTCCCGGTCATCGGCGTCCACCATCTCGCCGTTGTCGTCGACCATGTCCGCGAAGGCGGTCCCGGCGACGGTGCCGTTGGTTCCCGGCAGTGCGACGGTGGGCCGGGCACCGGGTCGATAGCGATCGTCGAGGCCCTCCACGGACTTCTTCGCCTCCTCCAGGGTGGCGTCGTCGACTGTGGGTTCGCTCTGAGCATCGTCCGACACGTGAAGGTCCTTCCATCGAAGTGTGTGCGTCATCTCCACTGTGCACTTCTATGGCGTGAATCACCACAATTGATTCGTGAAGCACAAAAAAGACCCCCTCGAAAGGGGGCCTGATTTGTCTTGCTGTGGTGCGCGATACTGGGATTGAACCAGTGACCTCTTCCGTGTCAGGGAAGCGCTCTCCCGCTGAGCTAATCGCGCGTGTCCTCGCAACGGTCTTGCGACCGATGCGCTAGCGAGGTGGAGACGGGAATCGAACCCGTGTGCACGGCTTTGCAGGCCGTTGCCTCACCACTCGGCCACTCCACCATGGGTCGAGACCCTCGAGCGGATGACGGGATTCGAACCCGCGACCCTCACCTTGGCAAGGTGATGCGCTACCACTGCGCCACATCCGCATACCCCGGAGGCGCTCACTGCTGGGCAGTTGTTGTCTCCGTGGTGCGGGGAAAACATTAACCCAACGGGAGTGAAACTCACAAATCTCGTGGTCAGCCCCGGAATTGGCACGATCGACGCTGTGAAAGATGTGAAAGCAGAGGCGATGGGAGCTCTGCGAAGGCGGTCCGTGGACGAATTCGGTGATCGGGCAGGCGATTCGGTTCGTCGCGGCACCTCGTGTTAATGTTTTGCCTCGTTCGGTCCCGTGGCTCAGTGGGAGAGCGTCCGCTTCACACGCGGAAGGTCGCTGGTTCGATCCCAGCCGGGACCACAGAAAAGAAGGCCCGCACCGCCCGTCGGTGCGGGCCTTCTTGCGTTCGAGGCCGGTAGCCTGAGCCGGTGAGTACCGAAGAATCGAAGCCTCAGGCCGTCGCCGACCAGGGTCCGATGGACACAGCAAAGGTGAAGCACCGTCGCTTCCGGGCGCGCATCGCCGAGAACAAGTCCCTCGATCTCGCGTACCGAATCACGGTCGGTGTCGTCGGAACAGTGGTGTTGGTGCTGGGTGTACTCGCCATTCCCTACCCGGGGCCCGGCTGGTTGATCGTGTTCGCGGGCCTGGGCATCCTGGCGTCGGAATTCGCATGGGCCAAGAGTGCGCTGCGGTTCGTCCGCAAGAGATACGACGCATTCATGGCGTGGTTCTCGAAGCAATCGATGTTCGTCAAGGGTCTCGGAGTTCTGTTCACCACGGTCGTCGTGCTGGCCACGCTGTGGCTGCTCGGCACGTTCGCGTTGGTCGGGGGCTGGATCGGACTCGAGTGGACGTGGCTCGAGAGCCCGATCTGACGTCACCCGTCGCGCTGAGGCCAATCGAGTGGACCGTTGCCGATAGGCTGTCGGAGGCCTTCCTGGCCAGAAGAACCGATCGAGGAGTACATCGCTGTGAGCATGCCCGTTGTCGCCGCCGTTTCGCCCGCCCGCATCATGGTGCCGGCCGGAACGACGGCAGGTACGGCGCTCCGCGAGACCGGCCTGCCCAACAAGGGACCCGACGCAGTGGTCGTGGTTCGCGATCCCGACGGCAAGCTCCGTGACCTGTCGTGGGCACCGGAGGGCGACACCGAGGTCGAGCCCGTTCCGGCGAACACCGAGGACGGCCGAAGCGTCATCAGGCACTCGGCCGCGCACGTGTTGGCGCAGGCCGTTCAAGAGCTCTTTCCCGACGCCAAGTTGGGCATCGGACCGTTCATCAAGGACGGCTTCTACTACGACTTCGACGTGAAGCAGCCGTTCACTCCCGAGGATCTGACGGCACTCGAGAAGAAGATGAAGCAGATCGTCAAAGCCGGACAGCGTTTTTCGCGTCGGGTCTACGAGTCGGTGGAGCAGGCCCGCGAGGAGTTGGCCGGCGAGCCGTACAAGCTCGAGCTGATCGACGACAAGTCCGGTATCGACGATCCCGAGGTCATGGAGGTCGGTGGGGGAGAGCTGACCGCCTACGACAACCTCAATCCCCGGACCGGCGAGCGGATCTGGGGCGATCTGTGCCGCGGACCGCACATCCCCACCACCAAGTACGTGCCCGCGTTCAAGCTCACCCGTAGTTCGGCTGCGTACTGGCGCGGCAATCAGGACAACGCCGGACTGCAGCGCATCTACGGAACTGCGTGGGAATCCACCGAAGCGCTCGACGCGCATCTCGAACTGCTGGCCGAGGCGGAGCGTCGCGATCACCGCAAGCTCGGCTCCGAGCTGGACCTGTTCAGCTTTCCCGACGAACTGGGCTCCGGTCTGCCGGTGTTCCATCCCAAGGGTGGCATCATCCGGAACGAGCTGGAGAACTACTCGCGGCAGCGGCACATCGAAGAGGGCTACGAGTTCGTCAACACCCCGCACATCACCAAGGGCCATCTCTACGAGGTCTCGGGTCACCTCGACTGGTACCGGGACGGCATGTTCCCGGCGATGCACCTGGACGCCGAGCTCGACGAGAACGGTGACGTGCGCAAGCCCGGCCAGGACTACTACCTCAAGCCGATGAACTGCCCGATGCACAACCTGATCTTCCGTTCCCGCGGCCGCTCGTACCGAGAACTGCCGTTGCGTTTGTTCGAGTTCGGCTCGGTCTACCGCTACGAGAAGTCCGGCGTCATCCACGGTCTCACCCGCGTGCGCGGCATGACCCAGGACGACGCGCACATCTTCTGCACCCGCGAGCAGATGCGGGGCGAGCTCACCAGCACCCTCGAATTCGTTCTCGGGCTGCTCAAGGACTACGGCCTCGACGATTTCTATCTCGAACTTTCCACTCGCAACCCGGAGAAGTCGGTCGGCAGCGACGAAGTCTGGGAAGAGGCAACCAACACCCTCGCCGAGGTGGCGGCGGCGTCGGGCCTGAACCTGGTGCCCGATCCGGGTGGTGCCGCGTTCTACGGACCGAAGATCTCGGTGCAGGCCAAGGATGCGCTGGGGCGTACCTGGCAGATGTCGACCATTCAGCTCGACTTCAACCTCCCCGAGCGCTTCGAGCTCGAATACACCGGCTCGGGCGGAACCAAGGAACGCCCGGTGATGATCCACCGGGCTCTGTTCGGTTCCATCGAGCGCTTCTTCGGGGTGCTCACCGAGCATTACGCGGGCGCGTTCCCGGCCTGGCTCGCACCGGTTCAGGTCGTCGGCATCCCGGTTGCCGAGGTCTACCAGGATCACTTGTTCGCGGTGGTGAACGAACTGAAGAAGCGTGGAGTGCGCGCCGAGGTCGATGCCAGCGACGATCGGATGCAGAAGAAGATCTTCAACCAGACGGCGCAGAAGGTTCCCTTCATGCTTCTCGCCGGCGAACGCGACGTCGAAGCCGGAGCCGTGAGCTTCCGATTCCGGGACGGCACCCAGGTCAACGGCGTCCCCGTGGCGCAGGCCATCTCGGTCGTGACCGACTGGATCTCTCAGCGCAACAACGCATCACCGACCGCCGAGCTCGTGCAGACCGACCCCGCAGGAGTGAGCTGATCATGTCGGAACAGGACGAGTCGATCGTCGTCACCGGGGCCGGTGAGCCCGATCGGCTGCAGCGACTGTGGACACCGCACCGGATGTCCTACATCGCCGAGGCTCCGCAGGGCTCGGCGAAGTCGAACGAGCCGTTCTCCGACATTCCCAAGATGAGCGACGAGGACGGACTCGTCGTCGCACGAGGCGAATCGGTGTACGCGGTACTCAACCTGTACCCCTACAACCCCGGCCACGCGATGATCGTGCCGTACCGCCGCGTCGCGGCACTGGAAGACCTCACACCTGCGGAGAGCGCCGAGTTGATGGCATTCACGCAGCAGATGATTCGCGTCATCAAGCGAGTGTCACGTCCGCACGGCTTCAATGTCGGACTCAATCTCGGTGCTGCCGCAGGCGGATCGCTGGCCGAGCACCTGCATCAGCACATCGTGCCCCGGTGGGGCGGCGACGCGAACTTCATCACCGTGATCAGCGGTGCGAAGGTGATGCCGCAGTTGCTCCGTGACACTCGGGCCCTGCTCGCGTCGGCCTGGAACGAATGAACCACAGGCGAGAGGAGCACGCGCCGTGCTGAGCATTTTCGGCCGTGCGCCGGTGTCGAAGGTGACCGCGCCGCTCGGGCGTGCCCTCAACAGCACCGGGCTGACCCCCAACTCCGTGACGATCATCGGCACCGTCGTCACCGTCACGGCCGCGGTCACGATGTACCCCGCCGGCTATCTGTGGTGGGGTTCGGTCGTCATCACACTGTTCGTGTTGTTCGACATGCTCGACGGGGCCATGGCGCGGGCACGGGGCGGTGGCACCAAGTACGGTGCCGTCCTCGACGCGACGTGCGATCGAGTGGCCGACGGTGCGATCTTCGGCGGCTTGGCCTGGTGGGCGGTGTACTCCGAGCAGGACAAACTACTGCTCGTTGCCACCCTGATCTGTCTGGTCACCTCCCAGGTGATCTCGTACGCCAAGGCACGCGCCGAGGCCAGCGGACTCTCGGCCGACGGGGGGTGGATCGAACGTCCCGATCGCCTGGTCATCGTGCTCGTCGGCGCCGGATTCACCGGCGTCGGACGGCATTTCGACATTCCGTGGTTGGACAGCGTGATCTACCCGGCGATGTGGATTCTCGCCGTGCTCAGTGTCGTGACCGTGTTCCAGCGCGTTCTCGCGGTCCGCGGATCCGAGGGTGCTCGCGACATCATCGTGCCTCCGGTGGCACCGGCATCCGGCGACGGCGACGTGGCCGCGTCGTGAATCTCTCCGACAGGGCGAGCGACGCGGGCTACGCGGCCGGTTGGCGACTCGTCCGTTCTCTACCCGAGCCGGTGGCGCGACGCCTGTTCGATCGCGGTGCCGACTTCGCAGCGACGCGAGGCGGTGGCCCGGACCAGTTGCGTCGCAATCTCGCTCGAGTCCTGGGGACCACTCCCGCCGAGGTGCCCGACGAGCTGATCCGCGACAGCGTTCGCTCCTACGCCCGTTACTGGCGCGAGGCGTTTCGGTTGCCGTCGATGGATCTTGCTGCACAGGCCGCCGTCATCGATCGGTGCGTGAATGGCAAGGAACATCTCGAGGGTGCACTCGCCGCCGGTAAGGGAGTGGTGCTGGCATTGCCGCACAGCGGCAATTGGGACATGGCCGGAATGTGGCTGGTGCGCACGCACGGTGGACTCTCGACCGTCGCCGAACGGCTGAAGCCGGAATCTCTGTACCAGCGATTCGTCGCCTATCGGGAGAGCCTGGGCTTCGAGATCTTTCCGCTCAGCGGTGGCGAGCAACCGCCGCTTCTCGCATTGTCCGAGAGACTGCGCCAGAACAAGGTGGTCTGCCTGCTCGGCGAGCGCGACCTCGCCAAGCACGGGGTACCGGTCACCTTCTTCGGTGAACCGACCCGGATGCCCGCCGGTGCCGCGAAACTCGCGATCGACACCGGAGCGACGCTGTTGCCGGTACACGGCTATTTCGACGGCGACGGCTGGGGCTTCGACATTTCGCCTGCAGTGGACGTCTCGGCCGGAGTCGGTCCTGCCACCCAGACGTTGGCCGATCATTTCGCTGCCGGCATCCGAGCGCATCCGGCGGATTGGCACATGCTGCAACCGTTGTGGATGAGCGACTGGTCGGCCGAGCGACGTGCCCGAATCGAGGGCGCGTGAAGATCGGCATGGTGTGCCCGTACTCGTTCGACGTTCCCGGTGGAGTGCAGGCGCACGTTCAGCAGCTGGCCGAGGTGTTCATCGAACGCGGTCATCGCGTCAGTGTCCTGGCTCCGGCGTCGGACGACGTCGAGTTGCCGGATTTCGTGGTGTCGGCGGGCGAGGCGCTCGCCATTCCCTACAACGGATCCGTCGCGCGGCTTCGATTCGGGCCGATCACGTATTCCCGAATCCGTAAGTGGATCTCCGACAACGATTTCGACGTGCTGCACATCCACGAACCGAACGCGCCCAGCCTGTCGATGTTGGCGCTCAAGGCCGCGGACGGACCGATCGTGGCAACCTTCCACACCTCGACGACGAAGTCCTTGGTGCTCAGCACCTTTCAGGGTGTGCTGCGGCCGTATCACGAGAAGATCAGCGGACGTATAGCTGTCTCGGAACTCGCCCGACGCTGGCAGGTCGAGGCCCTCGGCTCCGACGCCGTCGAGATCCCCAACGGAGTCGACGTTCCTGCCTTCGCCGACGCCCCTGTCCTGGAAGGCTATCCACGTGCCGGTCGCACGGTGCTCTTCCTCGGACGCTTCGACGAACCACGCAAGGGAATGGCGGTTCTGCTCGGGGCGCTACCCGCCCTCGTCGAATCCCATCCCGACATCGAGATCCTCATCGTCGGTCGCGGCGACGAGGACAAACTCCGCAAGGACGCAGGCGCACTCGCCTCGCACCTGACGTTCCTGGGGCAGGTGGACGATGCGACCAAGGCATCGGCGATGCGCAGCGCCGACGTCTACTGCGCACCCAACCTCGGCGGTGAGAGCTTCGGCATCGTCCTCGTCGAGGCCATGGCCGCCGGAACTCCGGTGGTGGCAAGCGAACTCGACGCATTCCGGCGGGTGCTCAAGGACGGCACCTGCGGACTGCTGGTTCCGATCGACGATTCCGATGCCGTCGCCGCCGCAGTGACCGCGATCCTCTCCGACGACACCGTTCGTGCTCGCCTCGTCGATGCCGCCTCGGTCGCCGTGGCCGCCTACGACTGGCCCGTCGTCGCCGAGCAGATCCTGCGGGTCTACGAAACCGTCACCCTCGGGGGCCAGAAAGTGCGGGCGGCGAACTGATGACCCTCTCGGCGCTCACGATCTTGGTACTCGGTCTGGTCGCGGTACTGATTCTCGTCGTCGGCCTGTGGGCGTACGGCACGGCGAACCGACTGGACCGCTTGCACGTGCGTACCGACCTTGCCTGGCAGGCACTCGATGCAGCACTGGCCCGCCGTGCCGTCGTCGCGCGAGCGGTGTCCGCTGCCACCCGCGACACGGCCTCGGCGAGCAGAGAACTCGCCGCACTGGCCGATCGGGCCGAACGCGCCGACCGGTCGCAGCGGGAAGAGGCCGAGAACGCGGTGTCCATGGCTCTTGCCGTCGTCGAGCCGAACGCCCTGCCCCCGCAACTGGTCGCCGAACTGGCCGACGCCGAGGCCCGCGTGCTGATCGCACGGCGCTTCCACAACGACGCCGTCCGGGACACTCTGGCGCTGCGGGTCAGACGCCCGGTCCGGTGGTTGCATCTGGGTGGTACCGCGGCCCTGCCGTCGTATTTCGAGATCGCCGAGCGGTCTGCTGCCGCGACGTTCGGCAGCGAGAACAGAGCCACTCCGCGAACATCCGCTCGGGTGGTGCTGCTCGACGAACGGGGCCGCGTTCTGCTGTTGCGCGGACACGACCCGACGGTGCCCGACACCTTCTTCTGGTTCACCATCGGTGGGGCAGTGGAGAAGGGCGAGTCGCTCCGCGAAGCAGCGGTGCGCGAGGTGCACGAGGAAACCGGCCTGACCGTCGCGGCGGCAGATCTGCGCGGTCCACTGTGGCGACGGGTTGCCACGTTCCCGTTCAACGGAACCCTGATCCGTTCCGAGGAACTGTTCTTCGCGATCCGAATGCAGGAGTTCGAGCCGCACAGCGCCGGGTTCACCGATTTCGAGCGCCGCACCGTGACCGGCCATCAGTGGTGCACCGAGGCCGACATCCGTGCGCTCAGCGCAGTCGGCGAGAACGTCTATCCCCAGGACCTCGCGGAACTGCTGGACGAGGTCAATGTGGCTCTCGCGCGACGCGGCGACCCGGACGTGCGCGCTATCCGGTAGCAATCTGGACCCTTTTCGAGCAGTCCAGCAATCATGAAGTGGTTATGGGAAACCGTCGCCAGGAGGCCTACAGTTCTGGGCGCGACTTCGCGCCGCGCGTGATCGATTGCGCGGATGGACGTAGTTGCACATATCAGTCCGGTGCGCCACGAACGGTGCCCAGAACACAGGAGTCGGCTTGAGTACCCCACACGCATCCACTACACCCGCTGGATCTGCCGAAGGCGGGTCGGGCGAGAACGGAATCGGCACCGCGCGCGTCAAGCGGGGGATGGCCGAGATGCTCAAGGGCGGCGTCATCATGGACGTGGTCACCGCCGATCAGGCCAAGATCGCCGAAGACGCCGGAGCAGTGGCCGTCATGGCCCTCGAGCGCGTCCCCGCCGACATTCGCGCTCAGGGTGGGGTGTCGCGCATGAGCGACCCCGACATGATCGACAGCATCATCTCCTCGGTCAGCATCCCGGTGATGGCGAAAGCCCGCATCGGCCACTTCGTCGAAGCGCAGATTCTGCAGAGCCTCGGCGTCGACTACATCGACGAGTCCGAGGTGCTCACCCCGGCCGATTACGCCAACCACATCGACAAGTGGAACTTCACCGTTCCCTTCGTCTGTGGTGCCACCAACCTGGGTGAGGCGATGCGTCGAATCACCGAGGGGGCGGCCATGATTCGCTCCAAGGGCGAGGCCGGAACCGGCGACGTCTCGAACGCGACGACGCACATGCGCAAGATTCGCGACGAGATCCGTCGCCTCACCTCGCTCCCCGAGGACGAGCTGTACGTGGCGGCGAAGGAACTGCAGGCCCCGTACGACCTCGTCGTCGAGGTCGCCCGGGCCGGCAAACTGCCCGTCACACTGTTCACCGCCGGCGGCATCGCCACTCCCGCGGACGCAGCGATGATGATGCAGCTCGGTGCCGAGGGCGTGTTCGTCGGATCGGGAATCTTCAAGTCCGGCAACCCCAAGGAGCGCGCCGAGGCGATCGTCAAGGCCACCACGTTCTTCGACGACCCCGATGTGCTCGCCAAGGTCTCGCGCGGTCTCGGTGAGGCAATGGTCGGCATCAACGTCGACGACCTCCCCGTCGGACACCGTCTCGCCGAGCGTGGCTGGTGACGGTTCTGCGTCAGTAGCGTTCGAGTGCCGGGCGGTCGGGATGGTCCCATCGGACCAGAAGATCCGGCCGCTCGGCCGAGCCGTCGAGGCTCTCGTAGTACTCGAGCAACGGGGCGCAGGTCCACTGATCGGGGGCGCTCGTTCTGCGGCGTAGAGCGTTCGCGGACAGGCGTAGCTGCACCGACAGATCGACGTTCAATCCCCGTCCGAGCAGCATGGGTCCCGCGATCAGGACGATCTGATTCGCCGCCGCCGAGGTGGTGCGGGCCCGAGCCGAGCGGTCGGTGGCCTCATCCCACAGTCGCGGTAGAAAGTGACCTCCGCCACCGGGTCCCAGCGGGGCGATGACCTCTCGAACCAGGGCGTCGTAGTCGAACCACAGTGTGCGATAGCTCAATTCGTCGGTTCGCGAGTACTCGAATCGAATGGACGCAGGTCGGACGTAGTCGTGCAGGTCGACCACGGCAGCCGGACGGCCCCGAGAGCGGGCGTGTTCGGCTGTGCGCGTGGCGAAGTCGACCGGTCGCGCGGCATCGGCACCGTCGATCACGACGATCGAGCGGGCCCCGTCCGGGCACGAGTCGACGATCGACTCGACGAGAAGATCGGGAAATATCGGCATCGGTTGACCCACACCGACCATCTTGCCTGGTCCATCCATTGTTAGCCTGAGCCGTTGTCACAGAAAGGTGGACACCAGCCATGGCCAGCATCGAGGACATTCTCGAATTGGAACGGATCGAGAACGACATCTATCGGGGACGGACTTTCCCTTCTCGGTTGCCCCGTACGTTCGGCGGTCAGGTGGCGGGCCAGGCGCTCGTCGCGGCGGTGCGCACAGTGGCTCCCGAGTTTCGTGTGCACTCGCTGCACGGCTATTTTCTGCGTCCGGGCAATCCGAACGAACCGGCCGTCTTCATGGTCGATCGAATCCGCGACGGCCGGTCGTTCTGCACACGCCGCGTCACCGGAATTCAGCACGGCAAGGCGATCTTCACGATGTCTGCCTCGTTCCACGGCGACGACGACGGCATTTCGCACCAGGACGTCATGCCCGAGGTCGTCGGACCGGACAGCCTGCCCGATCCCACCACCCTCGCCGAATACGACCACTCGTACTACAAGGAGTGGTCGGAATGGGACATCCGTCTCATTCCTGATGACCAGACCGTCAAGCATCCCAGTTTCGCTGCGCAGCAACGTGTGTGGTTCCGCTACCGCGATACGTTGCCCGACGATCAGGTGTTCCACGTCTGCGCCCTCGCGTACATGAGCGACATGACGTTGATCGGCTCCGCCAAGGTGCCGCACCCGGACGCCGTCACCCAGACGGCCTCGCTCGATCATGCGCTGTGGTTCCTGCGGCCGTTCCGGGCAGACGAATGGTTGCTCTACGACCAGACGTCGCCCTCGGCCGATTTCGGCCGGGCACTGGCTCAGGGGCGAATTTTCGACACGTCCGGACGCATGGTTGCCGCGGTGGTGCAAGAAGGGCTGATGCGTTACGAGCGGGACCCGGACGCGCCTCATGTCGATCCCTTCGGCCGCAAGTGACCGCTCCGACCATCGGTGTTCTCGCGCTGCAGGGCGACGTTCGCGAACACCTGGCTGCGCTCGAGTCGAGCGGTGCGCGCGGAGTCACCGTGCGGCGTCCTGCCGAACTGGCGCAGATCGACGGACTGATCATCCCCGGCGGGGAGTCGACGACCATGAGCAACCTGCTCGGCGTGTTCGAGCTCCTCGATCCGCTGCGTGCGCGGTTGGCCGAGGGACTGCCCGCCTACGGATCCTGTGCGGGCATGATTCTGCTGGCGTCCGAGATTCTCGACACCAGGCCCGACGCCCGACATCTGGATTGCCTCGGCATCACCGTGCGGCGCAACGCTTTCGGTCGTCAGGTCGATTCGTTCGAGACCGATCTCGACGTCACCGGTATCGACGGTGGGCCGGTGCGGGCGGTGTTCATTCGCGCGCCGTGGGTCGAGCGGGTGGGCGAGCACGTCGAGGTGCTCGCCACCGTGCCGCACGGACCGGCCGCCGGACGCGTGGTGGCCGTTCGCCAGAACTCCGTTCTCGCGACGAGTTTTCACCCCGAGGTCACCGGCGACGATCGAGTGCACGCACTCTTCGTCGACATGGTGCGAAGCCGCTAGAACCTTCGACGGTCGGTCGGTGCCGAGCGCGGAACCGGGCGAGTAAAGTCGACAACACTGATTTCGAGCAGGAAGGGGCCCTATCGCATGAGCGGCCACTCAAAATGGGCCACCACCAAGCACAAGAAGGCGGTGATCGACGCCCGACGTGGCAAGTCTTTCGCCAAGCTCATCAAGAACATCGAGGTGGCAGCCCGGACGGGTGGCGGTGACCCCACCGGCAACCCGACGCTCTTCGACGCCATTCAGAAGGCGAAGAAGACCTCGGTGCCCATCGACAACATCGAGCGGGCGCGCAAACGAGGTGCAGGCGAGGAGACCGGCGGGGCCGATTGGCAGACCATCATGTACGAGGGCTACGGACCCAACGGTGTTGCCATCCTCATCGAGTGCCTCACCGACAACCGCAACCGCGCCGCAGGCGAGGTTCGCGTTGCGATGACCCGTAACGGCGGGAACATGGCCGACCCGGGTTCGGTGTCGTACCTGTTCTCGCGCAAGGGTGTGGTGACCCTGGAGAAGAACGGTCAGAGCGAGGACGACGTCCTGATGGCCGTTCTCGAAGCCGGTGCCGAGGAAGTCAACGACAACGGCGACACGTTCGAGGTCGTCAGCGAGCCGACCGACCTGGTCGCCGTGCGCACCGCGTTGCAGGAGGCCGGAATCGACTACGACTCGGCCGAGGCGAGCTTCCAGGCGTCGGTGAACGTCCCGGTCGACGCGGACGGTGCACGCAAGGTGTTCAAGCTCATCGATGCACTCGAAGACAGCGACGACGTGCAGAACGTGTGGTCCAACGTCGACCTCTCCGACGAGGTCATGGCCGAGCTCGACGCCGAGGACTGACGCCCCTCGCATCCGACGACGTGATCGACCGGGTGTCGTATCCCTGATCCGACGGTGGGCTCCGCTACGCTATCGAACAACAGTTCGTAAGCGGAAGGTGTGGTGGCGTGCGGGTGATGGGTGTCGACCCCGGTCTCACCAGGTGTGGGCTCAGTCTGATCGAGGGCGGTGTGGGCCGAACGGTGGTCGCGCTCGATGTCGATGTGGTGCGAACGCCTGCGGACATGGACCTCGCGCAGCGTCTGCTGCGCATTTCCGAGGCGGCGGAATACTGGCTCGATACCCACAAGCCCTCGGTGGTGGCGATCGAGCGAGTGTTTGCCCAACACAACGTTCGTACGGCCATGGGCACGGCCCAAGCCGGTGGCGTCATCGCTCTCGCACGCGCGGTTGACCGATGAAATCGGTGAGATTCTTCGGACGCAGACTCGTCTCGACATCCAGATCGTCGGACATCGCGTCCGCACCGACCTGGGATTCGGCGAACTGGTCGTCCTCGGTCACCCGGGCCTACCTGGACTTTCCGAGATACGCCAGCGCCGACCTCAACGCGGCCGACGCATTGGCCCTCGGTATCTGTCACTGCTGGCGAGCACCCATGATCGCCCGGATGGCGAAAGCCGAAGCCATGGCCGCCGAGCAGAAACGCAAGTACGACGCGCGTCTGGCCGAGGAGCGCAAGGCTCGCGCCGTCGTGGCACGCAGGATCGAGAAGATGGCCAAGAAGGAGGCGGGCGCACGATGATCGCGTCGATCAGGGGTTCGGTGGTGGACATCGCGCTCGATCACGCCGTGCTGGAGGCCGCGGGCGTCGGGTACCGGGTCAACGCCACTCCGGCGACGTTGGCCACGCTGCACCGGGGGAGCGAAGCGACCCTCCTGACGACCATGATCGTGCGCGAGGATTCGCAGACGCTGTACGGGTTCCCCGACAAGGAGTCGCGTGAGCTGTTCGAGTTGCTCCTCACCGTGACCGGCGTCGGCCCGCGAATTGCCATGGCGACTCTTGCCGTACACGAGCCCGATGCGCTGCGAACTGCGTTGGCGGACAGTGATATCGGAGCTCTGACCAGGGTGCCCGGTATCGGGAAGCGCGGCGCGGAGAGAATGGTCGTCGAGTTGCGCGACAAGGTCGACGCGGTGGTCGGACGCGCCGGAAGCGCAGCCGTGCCCGGGTCCGGTGCCGGCAACTCGATGCGAGACCAGATCGTCGAAGCGCTGATCGGTCTCGGATTCCCCACCAAGCAGGCCGAGGAAGCCACCGACGCGGTGCTCGCCCAGCAGCCCGAGGCCACGACGTCGACCGCGTTGAGGTCGGCGCTGGCGTATCTCGGAAAGTCCAGGTAGGCCCGGGTGACCGAGGACGACCAGTTCGCCGAATCCCAGGTCGGTGCGGACGCGATGTCCGACGATCTGGATGTCGAGACGAGTCTGCGTCCGAAGAATCTCACCGATTTCATCGGTCAACCGCGCGTGCGAGAGCAGCTCCAGCTCGTGTTGTCGGGTGCCAAGATGCGCGGCGGCACCCCCGATCACATCCTGATGTCCGGTCCGCCGGGACTCGGCAAGACCAGCATGGCAATGATCATCGCCGCCGAGCTGGGAACCTCGCTGCGGCTCACGTCGGGTCCGGCGCTCGAGCGGGCAGGCGATCTCGCGGCGATGCTCAGCAATCTCGTCGAGGGGGACGTGCTGTTCATCGACGAGATCCATCGCATCGCCCGCCCGGCCGAGGAGATGCTGTACCTGGCGATGGAGGATTTCCGCGTCGACGTCATCGTCGGCAAGGGGCCGGGAGCGACGTCGATTCCACTCGAGGTGGCACCGTTCACCCTCGTCGGTGCCACCACCAGGTCGGGTGCGCTCACCGGGCCGCTGCGAGATCGCTTCGGATTCGTGGCGCACATGGACTTCTACGAGCCCAGCGAACTCGAGCGCATCCTCATGCGGTCGGCGGGAATTCTGGGCGTACCGATCGACCGGGACGGCTGTGCGGAAATCGCCGGGCGTTCGCGCGGCACCCCCAGAATCGCGAACCGACTGCTTCGGCGAGTTCGCGACTACGCGGACGTGCGCGGCGACGGCACCGTCACCCAGGACACCGCGAAGGCCGCCCTGGTGGTCTACGACGTCGACAAGCTCGGGCTCGACCGACTCGACCGCGCGGTACTCAGCGCGCTCATCCGAAGCTTCGGCGGTGGGCCGGTGGGTGTATCGACACTGGCCGTCGCCGTGGGCGAGGAACCGTCGACGGTCGAGGAAGTGTGCGAGCCGTTTCTGGTGCGTGCCGGAATGATCGCCCGCACCCCCCGCGGGCGCGTGGCGACCGCTTCTGCGTGGCAACACCTCGGTCTGACACCGCCACCGGACCTCGCAGTGGGTGGAATTTCGGTCCGATCCTCGGAGGTCCAGCAGGGATTATTCGAGTGAATCGGGCACAACAGGACACGAACGGACCGGACCGGTTCCAGGTAATGGCACACTGGGTAGCTGCGAGGCCCGCACCGGCGGCGTTCTCGCACGAGACAATGACGTATATCGAACCCGACTTCGAGGACTGACCTTCCGATGGATTTGCTGTTTCCGCTG